>NZ_JACAEU010000108.1:0-46884 GCF_013388695.1 Fischerella sp. | reverse complement strand
CTTGCCCTCGAGCGCAGCGTAGACGACCGCAAGGGCGGCTTCCCGTAGGGTAGGGACACAAAGAGGAAAATAGTCTTCTCTACTAAGATTTGGGTTCGTTTTTTACCCACCTTGACAGGACTACCACTAACTACTAACCACTAACCACCAAAAACCAACCAAAATGCTACAAGCTGTAGTGGTTCAAAACCTAGTTTATGCCTATTCCCAGGGTGAACCAGTTTTACGAGGAATTTCTTTTACCTTAAATGCAGGCGATCGCGTAGCGCTAATGGGGCCAACTGGTTCTGGCAAAAGCACCTTGCTTGAGAACCTAATTGGCTTAAAACAACCTCAAGGCGGGAAAATTTTGATTAATGGCATCCCTTTAGAACCAAAAACCTTACCTCAAGTGCGTCGTCAAATCGGTTTTGGCTTTCAAGATGCCAACGACCAACTTTTTATGCCAACTATACTCGAAGATGTTACCTTCGGCCCGCGTAACTATGGTGTATCACCAGCCATAGCAATTGACAAAGCAAGACATTTGTTAGCTAATTTTGGTTTAGAAGCTTACGTCAACCGTTCTGCCCACGAACTGTCGGGGGGGCAAAGACGCCTTGCTGCCCTTGCTGCAATTTTAGCTTTAGAACCTGATATTTTGATTTTGGATGAGCCGACGAACGGTCTTGATCCGGCATGGCGGCGTCATTTTGCTCAATTGTTGTTACAGTGGCAGGGAAAAGTGATGTTAATTGCCTCCCATGATTTGCATTGGCTAAGCAAAGTGACTCGACGTGCTTTAGTGCTTTCTGGAGGTCGCATTGAAATAGATAGTGAGATTCAACCATTATTGCAAGATGCCGATACTTTGGAAAGATTGGGTTTGCCTGTTGATTGGTAAAATGACACAACGTTGTTGTTCTAACAGAAGCAGCGATTGGTTTGGGCATCTCATCAAGCAATCTGAATCAGCGATCGCTTAAGTTGGATTGTAGGCGATCGCCACTTTGTTAATATTATCAAATCCCTAGTAGTAGGGTGCGTTGTCGCAAGGCGCAACGCACCCTACATGAGAGCGTATAAATTTCTTGTTTTGAATCAAATCAGTGTTTACTCAGCTAATCACTCCCCAAGCTTTACCGTTTGGTTTACCACCGGGCGTGCTTTTCGTCGGTCTGACTTGCGTGTTCCACCAGCCATTTCATACTCATCTAAGCATGGGATATCAAACTGTTCCCTATTCCCTATTCCCTGTTCCCTCTTACAAATGCCAAATTTATAGGTCTAGCGTTGTTTTTTATCTGCTTGCGATCGCAACGCCAACACACACCACCCGAAACCCATCATCGAAGCGCCTGCTGTTTGGGACATTATAGAGGCGGACGGCAGAACGGCAGACCTCCGGATTGCCGTACCACGAACCACCGCGCTGTACACGCAGCCGCCCGTCGTTATTGTTTTCATCTACCCATGCACTGCCGTCTGTGGGCGCTCCTATATAATTCTCATGCCAATGGTCGGCACACCATTCCCACATATTCCCGTGCATATCGTATAATCCAAAGGCGTTAGGCGGAAAACTCCCCACATTTGTTGTTTGTTGGCGATTTTGACCTTTTGGTTCAGCAGCGTAAGTGTAGTTTCCGTTGTAATTAACTAAATTAGTCGTAATAGTTTCGCCAAAGTAAAAGGCAGTAGTAGTTCCTGCACGAACTGCATATTCCCATTCTGCTTCGCTGGGTAATCTATAGGTGTGTCCCGTTTTCTGGCTTAAACGTTTACAAAATTCTACAGCTTCATTCCAAGACACTCTTTCCACAGGCCTTTTTGCCTCTCGGAAATCTGAAGGATTATTACCCATAATTGCCTGATACTGTGCTTGGGTAATTTCATACTTACCTATGAAAAACCCAGGAACTGTTACTTGATGTTGCGGCCCTTCGTCTGGTCTTCTTCCTTGTTCTCTTTTCGGTGAACCCATCAGAAATTTACCACCTGGTATCTGTACCATCTCCAAGGTGACACCATTCCCCAAGTCTTCTACAAAATAATTTGCTTGGTGATTTTGACGGTTGGTGATCTTTCCCAATACATCAACACTAACAGTTTCAAAATAAAAGGTTTGTAGGGTTTGTTCCTTGACGGTTGCATTTGTTGGGGAAGATGTTGGAGTATTACTGGTGGGGGTTGGTGAAGTAGGTTGTTCTCGCGAAGTTTGATTAGAAGTATTAGAAAAAATTCTTTGACCTACTACTGTTGCAGCAAAACCAGCAGCTATCAACCCAGTAGTTTGAATAACTCTACGCCGTGACCAGGCAGTTGGTGATGGTGGCGAAGATGGGGTTTTTGACAGGTTAGTGTGATTTTGGCTACCAGGCTCCTTCAACAATTGCAACCATTCCTGCATTGATTGCGGACGGTTGTTTGCCTTTAACTCCATTCCTTTGAGAATCGCCTCATTCACTCTGTTGCTAATACTGGGATTAATCTGCTGTGGTGGCTCTAATACTTCCGTACCATTAGCCCTGAGTGGAGCAGGTGGAGGCAGTCTTTTTGTTAACAGAAAATACAACGTTGCTGCCAAAGCATAAACATCAGTATAAGCACCCCGTTTCGCTACTGATAAATACTGCTCAATCGGTGCAAAGCGATCGGATAAGTTTGCCGTGTGCAGTTGTGTTAAATCATGCGTAAATTCCCGTGCAATGCCAAAATCAATTAATACAGCTTCCGGCTGATTAGCACGTATGATTATATTTGCTGGCTTGACATCTCGATGCAACAAGCCTTGTTTGTGAACCACTGTTAAGGCTTCTCCAATTTGCTGGATGTAGCCTATTGCCTCAGCTTCTGGCAAAATACTACGATTGGCAACTATATCTGCAAGATTTTTCCCTTGAATGTATTCCATCACGAGACACCACAACTGCCCTTGTTGGAATACATCGTTAACCCGCACTATATGAGGGTGACTGCATTTGGCTAGCCGTAGTGCCTCTCTGACAAAATCTTCCTGGAATTTGGCAAAGTCAGGTCGGCATTGCACTGTTTCATTCAAAGTTTTGATGACAACTTGTTCCCCTCTATCGCTCCTAGCTAAATAGGTGACGCCAAAACCACCTTGAGCGAGCATTCTGATGATAATATATTTACCACTCTGGAGTTGATACCCCGGCAACCAAACTGTTAAAACCTGTATGGGAGTTAGCATTTCCAACCATTCCTGCATGGTCTGGGGTCGGTCTTGGGGTTCAAGTTCCATCCCCTTGAGAATTGCTGCCTGCAAGCGATCGCTGATACTTGAGACGTGTTGCTGCGGTGGAATGAGTGGAGTATTGTATAGTTTGCGGTCAAGGGATGTTGCCGGGCGTTGACCTGTAACTGCATAGTATAAAGAAGCAGCTAGAGAGTAAACATCGACGCTAGGCTTGCGACCACCTCCTATTTGCTCGTAAGGGGCAAAGGCGACATTGGCAAAAAACTTTGAACTTACTGTGATGGGGACAGTTTCGCCAGCAATGCCAAAATCAATTAAAACTGCTCTACCATCTTGCTGCACCATGATGTTACCAGGATGAGCATCGCGATGTACTAACCCTGCTTGGTGTACTACCTTCAAAGCTTCGCCAATTTGATTTATGTAGTTGACTGCTTCTTGTGGAGATAACGCTCCCCGTCGCTGCACTAAATTAAACAAACTCTCGCCTTGAACAAAATCCATCACTAGGCAATATGTACCGCCTTCATCAAACAAATCCCTGACACGCACTATATTAGGATGTTGAGTTTCACAAAGCTTTTCTAATCGCTGCCCTTCTTCAAGAAATCGCTTTACATATTTAGGGTATTCTGGGTCATGTCGCAGACTTTCATTGGGCGTTTTAATCACTACTAAATTATTTAAGTACCTATGCCGTGCTTTATAAGTAACCCCAAAGCCTCCTTGTCCCAGGACTTGTTCGATAATATACTTATCGCCCTGCAACTTATATCCTACTGCCCAAACCATTAATTTTTGACTTTGAGAGGATAAATCTTATTATAAAACTTGTTGCAGGTGATAATCTCACTGACATTATTCTCAAGTATTAATAGTGTTCGTTTAACAATCGTACAGGTTTTCATTCATTGGACGTTAGTTTCTACGAACTACTCACCGGACAATTGCCGTTTCCTACCACCGATGTTTTGGAATTGGTGCGCAATATTCCTTACAGTGCGATCGCCAATGCTTTTGCAGAATGGCGTTGCTGAATCAAGATATGAATTGTCATTCTGTAATGATGTAAATGCCACACAGCCTACTTTGGCGCTGGCTCAACAACTGTGGGATGAGCCAGAAAAGGTGCTGGCGATCGCAGACCCCGCTCACTCATTATGGCGTTACGGATTGGTGACAATTTTCCTCGGCATTCGCGAACGCAAAGATCTAGCCGACATTTCCTTAAGTCTGCTGCTGTCAATAGTTGATGTACCAAACTTATCGTATGGCGATCGCATTAATTGCTGGAAGCAAGCACTCTCGCAATTTTATTTATATCGCCCCTCCTATCATCCAGATATTACCAATGGCACGAAAAAATTTGCGATCGCCACCTCAGATTTGAGCGATATGAACCTCAAGCTTGAGGGTAGTGTAGCTGGTTCAACGGCGGACTGGTGGGACGGGGCGAATTTAAGGATAACAAAGTTAGGATTACTGGCAATTTGTCGGCGATCGCCTCCTCTGGCTTGAGTAGCTTCTATCTGGAAGCGATTGAGTATGATGAAAGTTTAGGGTATTGGAAAGTAACCTATGGTGCCATAGTGACGCTGAATGGCAACGAACTGCAACTACCTAATGCGCCGATTTTCGGTGCAATTCCTGCGGCTGGCAACTCGGTAAGCAAGGTCACGGTGATTTTGATTCTATCCAAAAGGCAGTGAATCACTTGCCTGCTGCTGGCGGTCAAATTTGCGTTTTGCCCGGAGTCTACACCGAGAATATACTGATAAAAGCTAAGCAAAATATTACTATCAGAGGCTGTGGCGATCGCAGCCACATCACCTCTGCAACTCCCAACCCTGTAATCCACATCGCAGCTTCTCAAAATATCCACATCGAGTCCTTAGCCATTACCGCCGATGATACGGGTATTGGTATCCTAATTGACAACAACTTCACCGAGCCAGTTCCGATTGCAAATATCAGCGCCCCTAGACAGCGACCCTCACGCCATTGAAACCCACGTAGGCGAGTTAATCACTATCCGCGACTGCCGCATTCAAATGAAAGATGTTACCAGTTCCTGGCCTGGAATATTTTTCGTGGGTGAGGATTCGTTTGCCAGAACCAGCTATTCAACGTCAGATGGAAACTGAGGAGGAAGAAGAGGAAGAAGAGGAGATGATTCAGACGAAGGCGATCGCGCCTCTCACCCATCAAACAGGAGTCTCTGAAACGCCGTCGATTGTGGATGAAGTATTGCGATCGCCCGGATCTCCTCTAGATTCCCAGACCAGGCTGTTCATGGAATCCCGCTTGGGGAAAGATTTCAGCAAGGTTTACCTGGCAAACTCGACGAACTATTCAACAAGGCATTTCGGTAAACCTCAAGAGTAATCAAACTATGCGATCGCTTGCAATCAAACAAGATTCCCACAGAAAAAGGGAAACTACCAAATCCGTCCCCCTGCTGCGAATGCCCGATCAACATAGATCTTCAGCCAGTATGGCATTGCAGCGCCAATCCAGTTGTGCCTGTGGCGGCGGTTGTCCTCGTTGCCAAGAATCTTCTCTGATTCAAACCAAACTCAAGATCGACCAACCGGGCGATCGCATTGCCGACCAAATTATGCAGATACCAGAACCCCGTATTCAACGAAGGGACTTCTTCAACACATTTTCTACAATCGGACAAACTAATTATCGTTTTGATACCTTCACAATTACAGAAAGAGATTTATCCGATGCAGAGATTATTGCTCGTCTCAAAGCATTGCCCAGAAATGAACTCATTAAGTATCGCGATCGCGTAGCCGATGTAGCGGTCAAAGCGTATATTAACAATCTGCTTGCCAACCAGACAAGCTTAGAAATTGCCCTAGGCATTACCCTAGGTTCACCTCCATTTGTTTATAATATTGGCGCTCTAACCGTAACTATAAAGCCAGATACAACAGACTCAACACTAACAGCTGCTGCTAAAACAAAATACCCTTGGCACCAAACAACCCACTAACAATTCCACTAGGCAGAAATTCGTCAAGGCAAAATCTGCACCGACTCTGCGATCGCACAATTCCTCCCCCCTTTCGACAGGGATACCACTGCTGCAACGCCAATGTGCCTGCGGTGGAGGTTGTCCGCGTTGTAAGGAAGAACTGGGAATTCAAACCAAGCTCAGGATCGGCGAACCGGGGGATAAGTATGAGCAGGAAGCCGATCGCATTGCTGATGAAGTTATGCAAATGCCAGAACCAGCACTTCAACGGCAGGTTGAACCTGAGGAAGAAGAGGAAGAAGAGGAGACGATTCAGACGAAAGCGATCGCCAATCCAGTTACCCCTTCAAGCCAAAATCAAGAATCTTCTCAAGTACCGCCCATCGTCCACGAAGTCCTCTACTCTCCCGGTTATTCCCTCGACCCCGAAACCCGTTCCTTCATGGAATCCCGCTTTGGACATGACTTCAGTTCGGTACGGGTACATACAGATGCCAAAGCAGCAGAATCGGCACATGCAATCGTCTTTGGAACCGGACAATATGCGCCAGGAACGCCCACAGGACAGAGGCTATTGGCGCACGAATTAACGCACGTAGTGCAACAGAGCCACCAACCCACGACAAAGCCATACGAATTCGCCAGTGCTCCGATGTTAAGTTTTCAATACCAGACTCTATTATCCAGATTGTAAGGGGAGAAAATAATTTTATTTAGCATCAAAACTACAGTTGTAACTAGGTTACAAACTGAATGTTCTTACTTTCAAACAAAGTCATAGAGGTGCAGACTATGCCACAACAAATTGAAGCTAGAGGTGACGCTGCTGCTGCTCCCACTGAAACGAGACTTTTACAGGATCTACCAACTCTAGCTATAGGTCAAATAAGTGAAGGAGTAAGATTTCTACAACAGATTTTGATTCTCCGTTATGGATACAACATACCTTTTGATGCTAATTTTGGTTCTCAAACTCAACAAGCAGTCAAAGACTTTCAAAGGAAACATAATCTAGTTGTAGATGGGATTGTCGGTATTAACACTTGGCGTGCTTTAGGCGCGAATATTGGCCGTTAATTGTGTCGTTTTAGATACTTTGCGCGGGTTGTGTTGCAAATGATGTACTGAATGAATCAGGCGATCGCTAATTTCAATTCCAGAGTCTAA
Organism: Fischerella sp.; assembly: GCF_013388695.1. NCBI lineage: Bacteria > Bacillati > Cyanobacteriota > Cyanophyceae > Nostocales > Hapalosiphonaceae > Fischerella > Fischerella sp. The sequence continues at coordinate 39,532 of NZ_JACAEU010000108.1, read as the reverse complement.
ATTTGCTTTGATGGCAGTCGCGATGAAAAAACCTCACCCCCCAGGGGTGTCCGGTGGTAGGACGGGGTGAGGTTACTTTCAAGTCAGACGCCCATGCGATTTCATCACACACCAAACGGATGAAAATAAATCTCTCCTTTCCCCCTTAACCTTTCACGCCAGTCGCTACAACCCAACGGCAGGTGCTACCTGCGGAAGCCGCTGCGCGTCTACAAGTCGGCGAAGCGCAAGGGCGCACTGCCTCGGGAACCTCCAAGGGCGCTTACGCTCCCCTTTCCCCTATTTTCAAGATAGAAAAGATGATTTATTGAACCTTCTTGAACCACTCTACAATTCCGTCTGCGATCGCCCTTGCTAATTTCTTTTGTTCCTTCTCATTCGTCACCCACTCAAATTCATCTGGGTTAATCATAAAACCCAACTCCAGCAGTACTGATGGCGCACTCGCCGGACGTGTCAGTGCCAGGTTATTCCAAAACACCCCATAAGAAGGTCGTTTGAGCTTTTTCACTAAAGAGTTATGCATAAATACAGCTAGGCTGTGTGCTTGGGGATGATACCAAAACGTTCCCACTCCTTTGGTATTTTCAGCATCACCATCATCGGGGAGGGAGTTGTAATGGATGGAAATGGCAATGGCGGGTTGTTCTTTATCAATGATTGCTTGGCGTTCGGGAAGCGACACGTCTTTATCCTCTTCTCGCGTCATCACTACTGTCGCGCCTCGCTTGTTCAACTCGTCCCGCACTAATTTAGATACCTTCAAGTTGACATCTTTTTCTAAATATCCAGTCGGGCCTCTAGCACCAGATTCTTTACCGCCATGTCCCGGATCGAGAAGGATTTTGATGTCAGTTAACGGTTTTTGTTTGCTACGCGGAAGTACGGGTGGTTTACGCAAACTCAAAACCAAGCTTGTACCGTTGTATTTCAGCTGATATCCCCACTGTTGGTCTTTTTTGAGGTTAAAGGTGTATTGCACTTGCTCTGGTGTCACCTGCTGCCAATCTAGGCGAGAAATCAAGGGGTTATCATCCAAACGAATAATATCTGTTTGGGCGGTGGTATTGTAGAGAGTGACAGTGAAAGTGCTATTGCTTTGTTGTACACTCACCGGAACAGGAACTTGCAGAGGAAAAACCATCTCTATCGCGTTAGGAAGTGGGCGATAACCAACACTGCGAATGATTGAGCGTGGAGGAATTGCCCCTGGTATAATAGTTGTTTCTTTACTATTAATCCAACCGCCGTAGTCCAAGCGCAACCATTCTCCTTCCCTAGCTGTGACTGCTGCGCACGTACCTTTGGGTAGGGGCGTCAGTCGAGAATAATCTGTGCTGGGGCCAGTGCGGGCAACACCAGCATCGGCTGTTACTTCCACAACTTGCAGTTTTGCAGGTGAGAGGATGGTGATTTTTCCCTGTCCTTCTTGAGTTATTGTTTTGTCATTGAGCGTAAGTTGAAACTGAGGTTTACCCAAATCCACTTCTTGAGTATCGTCCGCAGTAGTGCAACCCTCGTACTTGCTAGCACTATGATGAGCAGTAGGCTGGTTTCGTCCTGTCAGCGCTGCCAAATTACCTGGCAGTTGTGCTTGCTGGGGTTGGGGCGAAAGAGGAATTGTTTGATTGCCCAACTTCACAGATACACTGGCGTAGGGAGGGGCGATCGCACTAAAACAAATCAGTTCTCCTGGGAGTCTGGCAATATCAACTGTTGGAGTCAGGGAATCTTTGGCAAAGGCTAATCCCTGCGGTAGTTCAGGTTCGCTGGCAAGCCTTTTCACCTGAATTTGAACTGCTTGATTTTGGTAGTTGACAGTAAAATTATTTTCTCCCAACTGCAAAGGTATACTAGGGGCAAAATGACCAGACTTACTGCGGGTAATTAGCTTACCATTGATTAAAACCTGTCCGGTTGGTGGGGCTGTGCCAATGAAAAAAATTTGATCGGCGGTGGTTTGGTGATTTGGGGGGGGATAAACAACCTTGAGAGATTGTTCTTGTGCCACAACTACTACGGAGGAAGCGACTAGAAAACCTAATAATATTAAAATTCCTAAAAGTGTTTTCACGCCAAAATTCATTAAGATTCACAACAATTACTGTGTCAGAATGACGGGGTGTATTCGGAGAAGTTACTAAAAATTACAAATTATGACTAAGTTTGTATTTGTTACCGGTGGTGTAGTTTCCAGTATCGGCAAAGGCATTGTAGCAGCAAGTCTAGGACGTTTGCTTAAATCCCGAAATTATTCTGTGTCAATTCTCAAACTCGATCCTTATATTAATGTTGATCCAGGAACAATGAGTCCGTTTCAGCATGGTGAAGTATTTGTTACCCAGGATGGTGCTGAGACGGACTTAGACTTGGGGCATTACGAGCGCTTTACTGATACCTCAATGTCCCGTCTCAACAGTGTTACTACTGGCTCGATCTACCAAGCAGTAATTAATCGAGAGCGGCGTGGCGATTATAATGGCGGCACAGTACAGGTGATTCCCCACATTACCAATGAAATTAAAGACAGAATTGCCAGAGTTGCCAAAGATACTAATCCTGACGTGGTAATTACAGAAATTGGCGGTACGGTGGGAGATATAGAATCACTACCGTTTTTGGAAGCAATTCGCCAATTCCGCAAGGATGTGGGACGGCAAAACGTGTTGTACTTGCACGTAACTTTGATACCGTGGATTGCTTCGGCAGGTGAGATGAAAACTAAGCCGACGCAGCATTCTGTCAAAGAACTGCGTTCGATTGGCATTCAACCAGATATTTTAGTGTGTCGGTGCGATCGCCACCTACCAACCGGATTAAGACAGAAATTGTCTGAGTTTTGCGATGTGCCTGTGGGATGTGTAATTCCTGCGATTGATGCCAAGAGCATTTATGAAGTACCGCTGATTTTAGAACGGGAAGGACTGGCACAGCAAACGCTAGAGTTGCTGAATATGGAGCAACGCCAACCGAATTTGAATCAGTGGCAAACTTTAGTGGAAAGGCTGTATAGCCCCAAACATCGTGTAGAAATTGCTATTGTCGGTAAATACGTACAATTAAGTGATGCCTACCTTTCTGTAGTGGAAGCGTTGCGCCATGCGGCGATTGCAATGAGTAGCGAACTACACCTGCGTTGGGTGGACTCGGAAAAATTGGAAGTTGAGGGTATTGAAAATCACTTGGATGGTGTCGATGGCGTAGTCGTACCGGGAGGTTTTGGTATTCGCGGTGTAGATGGCAAAATTGAAGCCATTAAATACGCTCGCATTCAGCAAACACCCTTCCTTGGTTTGTGCTTGGGAATGCAATGCTCAGTAATTGAATGGGCAAGAAACGTTGCGGGATTTACGGATGCTAATAGTGCCGAATTTGAACCTCATACAGAAAATCCAGTGATTAACCTGTTACCAGAACAGCAGGATGTAGTAGATTTGGGTGGCACAATGCGTTTGGGTTTATATCCTTGCCGCCTTCTGCCTAATACTCTGGCATTCCGTCTTTATCAAGAAGAAGTGATTTACGAACGGCATCGCCATCGCTATGAATTTAATAACACTTACCGCAACTTGTTTTTAGAGTCTGGCTATGTAATTAGCGGTACATCCCCCGATGGACGCTTAGTGGAAATGATTGAATTGTCTGAGCATCCTTTCTTTCTTGCTTGCCAATTCCATCCCGAATTCCAATCCCGTCCCAGCGCCCCCCATCCTTTATTTCAAGGATTTATAGAGGCTGCGATCGCTCATTCTCAATCTGCCTCTGACAGACATACACCAGTGCCAGTATCCTAGATTTTTTCACATGCGATCGCCATATTCCAGAGAAATCACGCAAAACGTTCAGGTAGTTAAAGCACTATACTCTCCTAAGAGAGTGCTGTACAGTAATATGCTCCTGATAAATATGGGACGTGAGGATATTTTGTGTCGTACTGGGTGAAAATCAGTTACGAGAGGAAAGAATATGTTGTGAATTTTGAGCGTGTAAGTGCCTTTTGTTATGAGCAGAACGGTAGGGTAACGTTTTGGTTACCCGATTGTGCCATCCCAATTATCGTTAATCCTCAAAGTAACCAACAAGACTACCAAAAAATTCTGGAGTATATAAAAAATGTTACAGAAGCTGGATTAGAAAATAACTACTGGGTAAAAATATATTACGAGAGAAATGAATACGTAATTAATCTCAACTGCATCAGTTCCTTTTGTTTTGAACCGCCGAATGGCAGGATAACTTTTTGGTTGCCAGACGGCATTATTCCCATCATTATCAATCCAGTAAGTAACCCAGAGTCCTATGAGAAAGTTGTGAACCACATTAAAAAGACAACGGGTTATTATTTATCTGAATAAAAAAGGGTGGAACTGGAATCAAAGTCCCCCTTTTTAAGCAGGGCTGTTTCATTCTAAAAAGGAAAAATCTAAATTCCTCCAACCTCTTAAACTCTTTGTGTTCTTTGCGTCCTTTGTGGTTCGTTAACATAAATATCCCTAGGTGGGAAGGGACTAATTAATTTTTCTGGTGTTTGTATGAAACCACCCTGCTTTTTAAGGGGGATTTAGGGGGATCTAAAACTTTTTGCTACCGATAAGAGGACTTTTAAAACATCCTCTAAGCGTAAGCAAACATTGTAACCAAAGCTAACATCACTAACAACCCACTAACCCAAAGTATTAAAGCTCCCCAACTAACGGAATCTTGTTGTATTTTTTGCCACAAATTAGTGTCGGAATTATTATTGCGGATTGCCATATTTATCCCTCCGATTTTATTGCGCTTCACCAGACACGCAATTTTCTAAGTTAATCTCAGAAAAAGATATTAAGAGCAATCATTTGCTCATTTCTAAAGACTAACTCATCAATATCTAAAGAACTAAATGCATCAACTGCCAATGTCGGCGTTTTTACACGTTTTGTTGCTTAAAAAATTTACCAAAGTTATTTTTTGATAGTATTTTTTATTCTCCTATAGAAAAGCGATCGCGCGATCAAAATTGTGAAGATTCTTAATGTATTGGTTAGTGGTTAGTGGTTAGTAGTTAGTGGTTAGTAATTGATTGTTTACTACTTACTCCCCCCTCCCCCACTCTCCCTATTCCCTGTTATTTATTGATACGAACTCCCTCCAGTCCAAATCCCAGTAGCTAGAGTGAAAGAAAGGACTTGCCATCTTCCAAGGAGGAGGTGCAACATGGCTCAAGCTTTGGAAGCAACCACTAATACTCAACATTATGTGCGCGTTGCTCAAGTTACCGACGTAAAAGCTGCTGGTTGTCAAGTTATTTACACTGAAGGACAGGCGATCGCTCTTTTCAGCCAGGGTGAAAAAATTTATGCGATTGATAACCGTTGCCCCCATATGGGCTTTCCTTTACACCGAGGCACGGTCAAAGACTGTATTTTGACTTGTCACTGGCATCATGCCCGTTTTGACCTTGCTAGTGGCGGTACTTTTGATGCTTGGGCCGATGATGTACGTGCTTTCCCTGTAGAGATTCGCGATGGCGAGGTGTGGGTGGATCTGGCACCTCATGCAGATCCGCAGACTCATCAGCACCAGCGTCTCCAAGATGGTTTAGAACAGGGTATCTCCTTAGTCATTGCTAAGTCGGTGATTGCGCTGTTGGATGCAGGTGTCGAACCAACAGACCCATTCCGCATCGGGCTTGATTTTGGGGTACGTTACCGGAAAGCAGGCTGGGGAGCGGGTTTGACTATGCACACTTGTATGATGAATCTATTGCCCTACCTTGACCCGGAAGACCGACCCCGCGCCCTTTATCACGGTCTTGCGGCTGTGGCGCGTGATTGTACAGGTCAACCACCACGTTTTGAAGTTCACCCACTGCCCACATCTACACCAGACATAGACACCTTGAAAAGATGGTTTCGCCAATTTATTGAAGTGCGAGATGCAGAAGGTGCAGAACGGTGTTTGGTGTCAGCAGTGCGTGGAGGTGCCGATCAAAAACAAATTGCCGAGATGTTGTTTACCGCTGCAACAGATCATCGCTACATTGATGTTGGTCATGCGATCGATTTTACCAATAAAGCCCTGGAAGCTCTTGATGCTACGGGTTGGCAGAATGCAGAATCAGTTCTGACGAGCTTAGTTGCTGAATATGCCAGCGCTGAACGTATGGAAGAGTCAAATTCCTGGCGTTATCCGATAGATTTGGTTGCAATTTTGGATCGTGCTTTTGCGGAGTTGCCAGCAGCGTTAGAGTTAGGACGAAATCGGCGAGGAACGTGGTCTGGTCGTGAGAAATTAGTATTAATACTATTAGGTGAGGATGCCCAAGCGATCGCAGATTCTCTGTTAGAAGCACTGCGATCTGGTTGCAGTGAGGAAGAATTAGCAGGTGTTGTTGCTTATGCAGCAGCGTTGCGAATTGCTCGCTTCCACACCAACAACGACTTTGGGGATTGGGATACGGCACATCATTCTTTTACTTTTGCCAATGCCGTTCATCAAGGATTGCGGCGAGTTGCTTCTCAGTCATTATTGCGGGGAGTCTTCGACGCAGCCATGAGCGTGTATCTCAACCGCTTTTTGAATGTGCCACCAGCACGTTTACCAGAAGCAAATCAGACCGTAGACAACCCAGAAACTTTGCTGGATGAACTCCCAGAATTGCTGAATCGGCAGCAACAGGTGAATGAAGCAGGTGCATTAGTCGCCCGTTACCTGTACAGTGGTGGAAATCCTGACCGACTTTTAGCAGTAGTGGGTAAATTGCTATTGCGAGAAGACCGTAGCTTTCATGTTATTCAAGAAATCGAAGCCGCAGTTCGCCAGTATAATTTGCTGTGCGACACAACAGCAGGAATACAGGTATTGATTGCAGCAGTGCGGTATTTGGCAGCCCATGCACCAACCATGCGATCGCAAGGACAAACTTATCAAATGGCTGAGCGATTGCATCGCGGCGATCGCTTATTTGAAGATTCCTAGCTCCTAAAGAAAGCCAAGCTTAGAAATTGGTGTAAAATCGCCCCTCTATCCGGCAATTTGGCAACTACTGCTTTTTAGGGGAGAGTATCATGTAATACTGTCAACTATAGTTTTGATAGCCCAGCAACTGCTGGCGCTTTTTTTTGGGAATTTTGACACTTCAATGGCACACTAACAGCATTTGGCTGGATTGTTTGGGCGTTTTCACACAGATAGTACTTCCCTCACCCCGCCTCTCCCAAATTGGGAGAGGGGAGTGTCGTTGCTTTTTTAGTCATTTTGGGAGGAATTTGGGGGCCGTTGCGTGCCAAGGCTAGCAGTCAAGACTCAGCTCTCAGTAGTTTCTATAACAGAATTGCTACCTATTTCACAGTGCTGTGGATTTGCTATCCAATTGTGTGGATTCTCGGCCCTTCAGGTTTTAGAGTTTTCGATCAAACTGTGGATACGTTTCTGTTCTGCCTCATTCCTTTCTTCTCCAAAGTGGGATTTAGCTTCTTAGATTTACATGGCTTACGCAATCTTAGTAGTCCTGATACGCAAACTCGCGTTGATGAGAGTGTAGGTGGTGTGATGCGGATGCTAGGATTCGCAACCGTTGTGGCAAAACCAAGGCGATCGCAGTTAAGAAGAACGCGATATTAATCAGGAGGTACTGATGTCGGTTGATATACTAATCGTGGGAGCTGAACCGACAGGCTTACTATAGCTGCACAAGAGGAAAAATTTCGCGATCGCATAGAGGTGCATATCGTGCTGTTGAATTCCCTAATACCAGAGGAGTTAGAGTGGTTCAAATCAATACTACTTGACCCTCAAGGCAAGTGTCATCATCGCTACAGTGCCACAGGCGAGTGCCTTTATCTGATTCGCCCAGATGGCTATATCGGTTATCGTACCCAGCCTGCTGATGTCTCCAAGCTTTGGGCATATCTGCAAAAAATCAATCTCTTTGAGAGTGTAGATGAAATGCATTCCGTATCTTTGAGCAGATAAGTAACAACAGCGATCGCACCTACCTGCGATTTTCTATTTCTTGGATTTGTTTGGTATGGAATTTTGAGGGTGTAATTGGAGAAGTTTCAACTATGGATGGATGTAAAGCATTTTGAAATCACTCAGGATAAAGCAATTCTTGAAACAGCTTCTTTGCTCATCCTCCAGAAGTCATTGCCTTGTTTGTCACTTTGATTTTCATTCATAGGAGTTATGAACACAAAAAAATTGATTTTTCTAGCTTCAGCAGTTGGACTGAACATACTTATAGCAGCCTGTGAACCTGCTGCGGAAACCCCAACAACTGCACCACCAGCAACTACTCCAACACCAGCAGTTCCACCTGCTGAGACTCCGCCAGCAACCACTCCAACACCAACAGATCCACAATATGAGACACCACCAGCAACCACTCCCTAACACATCTTTTTTCTTCGACAACAGAGTGTAAACTAGCCCTTGGGCGTGGGCAAGAATTGAAACCATTTTTCTTGCTTTTCTATATGCTTTTCACGCCCTTTTTTCTCATATTTCTGCGATGAAGTGCAAATCCCGCTACTGTTTCAAGTTAACGATCGCCCTTTCTTCGGAAAATTACTGAATATATGTTTTTATCATAGTTATATAAATTACTTTTTAATACTTGAATATGTTTTCGTTTTGGGAGTCACTTTATTTACGTTCCTATTTGTGTATTAGTAGTTTATCCTGAGAGGTGCAAGATATAAGTATCCCCTTAATATCTCTGCGTTTACCGAATCGTGGTTGGGCATTGTCTATATGGGCTTGCAGTAAATGCGATCGCATTTGTGGTGTGAGCAGAACTATTCCATCGCTACAGTGCCAATACAGTCTCGACTTTGGAGTGGAGAACTATTACCAAGCCTGCGATGTGATTTCCCTTCTTATATCAAGTTCGGATAATTACTTATTATTAAAATCTCTCCGCGTCTGGTGCGTCAGCCTCATTCATCCCATTATTCAGCAACGCCTGGTAAGCCATTACTATTCTCCATAGAGGGCAGATTGAGGCTTAGGTAATGGATGATGGTTAGTAGTTAGTGGATAGTGGTTACTGGTTAACTACTAACTAATAACTACTAACTACTAACGACTAACTACTAACTTTTTCCTGCAAGTATTGCTGGTAATACTCCAAAGCAACCTTGTCAATTACGTCGTAAGTTTCAACGGTTTGTATGCCAGCTGCGTGCAATTTTTCTTTGGGACAATCACCAATTTTGGCAACAAATACCGCTTTACAATCTGCGATCGCTTCGATGATATTTTCGAGAGTCGCTGTTTCGCCGTAACCACCTTGACAGTAGTGGTCTATTTTGCGATGACCGATAAAGCGCACTTCTTTGCCATCGACTTCGTAAACCTGGAATTCTTTCGCATGACCGAAGTGCTGGTTGACCAAGCCGCCGCCTTTGGTTGCGACTGCAACTAAAATTTTCGGGCGGTTTTGTAGAGACGTTGTATGCAAAGTCTCTACAGCTTCCTTGGCTGCTTTGAGTTCTTCTCTAAACTTTTCAATACCTGCATGAACTTCTTGACGTTTGCTAAGGTCATACTCTGGAGCCATTTCCAAGAATTTATCTTTAGTAAATTCTTGACTGCGGTCTTCTCCTAATAATCCTACTGCATCGGCACGACACTGGCGACAGTGGCGCATCATTTTCATGTTACCAGCACATTTGTCTTGTACTGCTTTCAGTTCTCTGGGAGTGGGGCCACGCTGTCCAGTTAAGCCGAAGTGAGTGCCGTGTTCCGGTGCCGAAATCAGCGGCATAATGTTGTGAAGGAATGCACCTTTAGAGCGAATGACTTTATTCACCTCTACCAGGTGTTCATCATTAATTCCCGGAATCATCACGGAGTTGACTTTGCAGAGAATATCGGCTTCCTTGAGGGCTTGTAATCCTTCCATCTGCTTTTCGTGCAGAATTTTTACCCCTTCGATACCTCTGTAACGCTTGCGCTTGTAGTGAACCCAAGGATAAATCTTGGCTCCGATTTCTGGGTCCACCATGTTAATGGTGATAGTAACGTGATCTATGTTTAGCTGTTTAATGCGATCGATATATTCGGGAAGCATTAAACCATTGGTTGATAAACAAAGTTTGATATCGGGTGCTTTCTCTGCTATCAACTCAAAGGTGCGGAAAGTCTTATCTGGGTTTGCTAGGGGATCGCCAGGGCCTGCAATTCCCAAAACTGTCATTTGAGGAATTTTGCCTGCAATTACCAAAACTTTATGTGCTGCTTCTTCCGGTGTGAGCAATTCACTAACTACTCCTGGGCGGCTTTCGTTAGCACAATCGTATTTGCGATTGCAGTAGTTGCATTGGATGTTGCAAGCAGGGGCAACTGCAACGTGCATCCTGGCATAGTGATGGTGTGCTTCTTCGCTGTAGCAGGGATGCTTGGCAATGCGTTCTTGAAGTTTTTCATCCATTTCCACGGTGGTGCTGCTGCTGCATCCGCCGCAACCACCGGATTTCGCTTGAATGGTGGGTTCCGTAATTGAGGAAGTAATAAGTCCTGTAGACGGTGGAGTCATTGAATTTCGCAAAAATCGATGGACTGGCAGCCACTGTGGGAGATGGAAGTCCTGACACCGAGACACGGGGACACAAAGACGCGGGGAAAATATCAAAACAGTTCACCGCGTCACCGCGTCTTACTGTCTCCGCGTCAGCCTGCTCCAAAAAACCGCAACTAGGCATCGTTGAAGCCAGGAATGGAAGCCGCGTCTGTTTTTAGCGTTGCCTACCGGGGTTCGGGGTAGGCTATTAACCCAATTTTCTTGGCTGGTGTGTGTCATGCACAAGATGTGGGTGGATTTTGCGCTGACAGCCGCGACTTCGTTCACAGGGGCATGGTGCTATCTCATCCCTCCACTCACTTATCGCTCCTTGATTGGTGCGTCAAGTGATTGGCGATATATGTTTTATATCAGCCGATAGTAAGGGGGCTGACAATGCATCTGGATAAGATTTATTAGATTTATTAAGTTTGTACTCAAAATTTTAAACCCAGACTCGCAGGGCTTTATGAAGAATTAAAAAATCTTTTTGGGTAGGGGTACTAGTATTTTGAGGTGGAAGTACAAGTATTTATGGAGAAGGGTACAAGTCTTTTTGTACTCAACCCAAACTCAGTCATAGCAAGCATTTCCAGGTCAATTGGACTTTTTTTAGTCCTGCTTTAAGTTGCACTCACAGGCTCATTTCAAACAGCCTAAAGCACTAATTTTGGTAGGGTTTTAGATTTAGAAATCTGGAGTAGCTTACAGAAAGCTACTCCAGAAAGTTGCGAAATTCAATTCTGTATCCAACATATCACTTTTTTTTTGATAAAAAATGCGATTTAATTTTTTTTAATTATTGGAGAGGAAATAAAGGTCTGAGGTTTGAATAAGCCTGACTCTGAGTGAGTTATGGAAACTCTGGAGGCTTAAAAATGAGAATAACTTGCAAAACATCGTAGAAGATAGTTCTTGCTTAACTTCAGTGCCTGTCACCTCAGAAGCATTTATTTATGTGGCTAATGATACGCATCATGGTGAGGCGGCTAGCATAAAAAATTACTTTTCAAACATCCTCTATTGGTGACGTAGCAACTTGTCGCGACAAAATCAAAAGATTTCAGGATGAATTAAATCTGGACGCACTGGCGCTAAAACCCTCAGCTTTTGATTTGCAAAAAAACCTAGAAAGTTTGACACGCTACAATCAAGAAGTGCAGAATTATGTCTGAAAATAGTTAGTAGTTAGTGGTTAGTAGTTGATAGTAAAAAATTAACTACTAACTACTATCTACTAACCACTAACAAATATTAAAGAAAGGGCTATTATCATGAAAAAACCCTTCTTGCATCCAGATGATATGCCACCGAACCAGGTGACGCCACAAGATAGAATGCTGCATCTGGAACTAGAACAGTCGATTGGTGCGTGCTTTTTTCAAGCGTGCGATCGCATTACCCAAGTGTTATTGTCGAATTGTCAGTGGTATCTCACCACAGATGGTAGCAGTCTGAAATTAGTAATTGACTGTCCGGACATAGTAACTTACTGGCATATCGTCAACAATATTCTGCAAATAGGGAATAAGCTAGAAAAATTTAGCAGTGACACTAAAATTCGCGTTCATCCTCCATTTGGTAAGGGGATGCCGTTTGAAATTAGTGTCAATGAAATTTCGGCTTATCGAGATTGGCTTTAATAGTCGATTCTTTCTTAGCGACAAAATATCAGCAACTGGATGTTGATTACCAAGCGCGATCGCTTAAGTTAGGTTTTAGGCGATCGCTTTTTGTAAGGGATTACCAAGAAATAAATTATCCCTTCTTGTGGAGTGGGCGTCTCGCCCGCCCTTGGTTATGGGCGGACAGAATGTCCACCCCACAAGAAAAATTGTATGTTTTTTTATTTGGAAGTCCCTAAGTGTAATATTTGAGTTTTAAATTATTGACAAATTTGCTACCTTTTGTGTTAACCATTCATACCAATTTTCTAACCCAGTTCCAGTCAATGCTGAAACTTGAAAAATCTGAATGTGAGGATTGACCTGCTGAGCATATTCTATACACTTTTCTACGTCAAACTGTACATAAGGCAGCAAATCAATTTTAGTGAGAATCATAATCTCACTAGCACGGAACATATGGGGATATTTGATCGGCTTATCTTCTCCTTCGGTAACAGAGAGAATCACTACTTTTAGATTTTCTCCTAAATCAAATAAAGCTGGACAAACCAGATTACCAACATTCTCAATCATCACCACTGAATCTAGCGGCGGATTCAGTTTTTGCAATCCTCTTTCTATCATTGTTGCATCAAGATGACAGCCTGTACCTGTGTTGATTTGTACAACCTTACAGCCTGTCGCTTGAATTTTTTTTGCATCATTAATAGTTTCTTGATCGCCTTCAATGACACTGATAGTTAATTGATCCTTTAAATCATTGATGGTACGAGTTAAGAGGGTGGTTTTCCCTGCACCTGGAGAACTCATGAGATTTAATGCCAGGATATTTCGACCTTTAAACCATCCGCGATTTTGGGCTGCTATCAGGTTATTTTTTGCTAGGATATCCTGTTCTAAAGATATAGTTGTGCTATGTATTTTGGCGTGAATTTGTGATGCTTCGTCGTGGATATGATCGTGAGTGTGAGAGTGGGTAATGACAGTGCCATCTGGTAGGGTGTGAGTGTGAGGACTATTACCGTTGGAATTAATTGTCACTGCTTCACCCGTCTCCGGATTAGCAATTTTCGCATTATCATCAGAACAACCGCAGGTTACACACATACTTCCTCTATTTCTATTTCTTTAATTTTTAATTCTTCACCAGCTATTAAATCTATTTCTACGCTGCCACAATTACACATCCCAAAGGGCTGTTCTAGAAGAATTTCTGCACCACACTGGCGACATCTTCCCAAACCAGGAGTTTCTAAAATTTCTAATTTTGCCCCTTCTAAAACTGTACCTTGAGAACAGATATCAAAACAAAATCGGATGGCGTCAGGCATGATGGCTGAAAGTTTGCCTATTTCTAATAATACTCGTTGGACTTTGGAACCGCGAGCATGTTCGGATACGATTGCAACAATATTTTGCGTGATGCCAAGTTCGTGCATGTTTAATGAACCACAGAGGCGCAGAGAACACAGAGGAGAATAAGTGAGAATTTTTAGATAAAAACTAACAAATTCGTGGCAGTTGGTCGCCAACAAGCATATCAACAATGCGTTCAGCACCAAAAATAGTTTTTAACAAAACAACACCTGCTGGTGAGGAAATAACTTCACCGATAATACAAGCATCTTTTCCGTCTGGGTGAGATTTCATTGCTGATAAGACAGTATCAGCGTGTTCGCGTCCTACAACCACGACTAATTTACCTTCATTTGCCAAATACAAGGGATCTAAACCTAATATTTCGCAAACGCCTTTTACTTCTTCTCTGATTGGGATAGATAATTCATCAAGGCGGATTGCTACATCAGAACTGAGGGCAAATTCATTTAATACTGTGGCTAAACCGCCGCGTGTAGCATCTCGCATAGCATGAACTTCGGGACACACATCAAGGATAGTTTCTACTAAACTATGTAACGGCTGACAATCACTTTCAATATTAGATTCTAATGCTAATTCGCCACGGGCAATTAAAATTGCTGTGCCATGATTGCCCAATTCACCATTAATAATTACTACATCTCCAGCTTGAATATTGTGGGCAGAAATAGAAACACCTGCACGAATTACACCGATACCCGCTGTATTAATAAACAATTTATCGGCTGCACCGCGATGCACGACTTTTGTGTCACCAGTGACAATTTGTATGCCTGCTTTATTCGCAGCAGATTTCATGCTGATAGCGACACGTCGCAATGTTTCTATTGGTAATCCTTCTTCTAAAATGACGCTACAGGTAAGATATAATGGTCTAGCACCACTCACTGCTAAATCATTGATAGTGCCATTAACAGCTAATTCTCCTATATTACCGCCAGGAAAAAATAAAGGGTCTACAACATAGGAATCAGTGGTAAAAGCAAGTCTATCTCCCTGTTCAAGGAGACTTGTTAAATTAAAAGTTGCTTGGTCTTCTAATTGTGAAAGAATCGGATTATCAAAATTACTGACAAAAATATCATCGATTAAATCGCGCATCGCTTTACCGCCACTACCATGCGCAAGAGTGATGTTAGTATCGTGTACTTTGCCCCGACGACGGCGGATTTTTTCGATATTTTGAAAGAGAGTATTTTGGGAGGAATTAGCAGAGTAAATTTTCATATTTAAATTGTAATTCAGCTTAATCAGGTGCGTTAGCTAAAGCGTAACGCACCTTACAACTAACTAGATTTATACACCTTTTTCAACGTGCCTACCACTATGTTTATCAATATGCAAAACACCCCCCACGCCCCAATTCTCTCGTTCAAATTCATCAATGTGTACTGTCACCCACTCTGGTTTAGTACCCATAGTAGAAACTAGTGCATCAGTAATTGCTTGCACCAGTTGCCGTTTCTTTTCTATAGAATGACCTTTAGCAATTTGAACAGTAATAAATGGCATAATCTTCTTCGTGTCCTTTGTGTCCTACCCTAGCGGGAAGCCGCTAGCGCGTCTATGTGGTTAGTTAAAAAAATATTCTTCCGTTCGCTAAACCCCTACTCCTTCTTTCTCAACCCCTATATCCTTCGCCACCTGAGAAAAGCGACCATATTTGTAATAAGCTGCACAAGCACCTTCAGAAGACACCATACAAGTTCCAATTGGTGTTTCTGGAGTGCAAGCTGTGCCAAATACCTTGCATTGCCAAGGCTTCAACACACCCTTGAGAATTTCTCCACACTGACAAGCTTTATGATCGGCAACTTTAAGATTTGGAATCGTAAACTTCAATTCTGCATCGAACTGGGCATATTCAGGACGAATTTTTAATCCCGAATAGGGTATATCACCCAAGCCACGCCAATCAAAATTTTCTCGCACTGCAAACACTTTATTCATAGCAGTAAGCGCGATTTGATTTCCTCCCTTCTCCACCAATCTGTTATATTGATTTTCGACTTCGCAGCGATTTTCTACTAATTGCCTTAACAGCATCCAAATTGATTGGAGAATGTCTAAAGGTTCAAATCCCGAAATCACAATTGGCTTGTGATAGTGTTGGGAAATAAACTGATAAGGGTCAGTGCCAATTACCATACTGACATGACCAGGCCCGATAAATCCATCTAGTTGTAAATCAGGATTATCCAACAATGCTTCTAAAGCAGGAATCACGAGGACGTGATTGCAAAACATGCTGAAGTTATTAATATTTTCCGCTGCTGCTTGTAGGATGGTAAAAGCAGTACTGGGGGCTGTAGTTTCAAAACCTAAGGCAAAAAATACAACTTCTTTGTTAGGATTTTCTTTGGCGATTTTGAGACTATCCAGTGGCGAGTACACCATGCGAATATCTGCGCCTTGTGCTTTGGCTTGCAACAGGCTTGTTTTGGAACCAGGAACCCGCATTGCATCGCCAAAGGTAGCAAAGATGACGTTGGGATTTTGGGCGATCGCGATCGCATCATCTAACCTACCCTTTGGCATTACGCACACCGGACAACCAGGCCCGTGAATTAATTCAATTGCTTTGGGTAGGACTTCTTCAATACCATATTTAAATATAGAATGGGTATGACCGCCGCACACTTCCATAATTTTGATATTCTTGCCCAACAGGTTGGACAATTTTTCTATTTGCCCAAGTAATGCCTCAGCTTTAGAAGGATCGCGAAATTCATCTACATATTTCATATGAATGTTAGTAGGTAGTAGTTAGTAGTTAGTAGGTAGTAGTTAGTAGTTAGTAGTTAGTAGTTAATTTTTTACTTGTTAACCACTATCCACTAACTACTATCCACTAACCAGTTGCCATTACTTCTGCAATTTCTTGCAGTAGCTGTAATGTTTCCACTGCTTCTTTTTCGTTAATGCGGTTCATGGCAAAGCCAACATGAACTAACACCCAGTCACCAACGCAAGATTCAGGAGGATGTTGATCATCAATAATACAAGCAATATTAACTTGACGTTTGACACCAGCAACGTTGACAATTGCTAGTTTGTTATTAGTGTCTGTTATTTCGATGATTTGACCGGGTATGCCTAAGCACATAGTTTATTTTCCTTATAAAGGCGTGTTATGGATTTAAGATTTTTGTGGTGATAATAAGTCTTTTTTTAAGTACTACAAAGTACACAAATAAAAAGAGGAGGAGCAGACAAATTATTTAGATTTACTAGATTTGCTATATATATAATGTTGATGAGTTATTCGCTGAGAATTTGAACTGCTGCAATTATTGCTTGACCAAGTGATAAACCGCCATCGTTACAAGGAACTAAGCTGTGAGTTAGTATATTTAAGCCCAAGGTTTCCAGGTGTTTGCTAACCTGGTCTAACAAGATACTATTTTGAAAAACTCCTCCTGTTAAAACGATATTTTTGATTAGATTTTCTTGACACAGATGGTTAACCATCTCAACTATAGCTTTAGCCAAACCTGTGTGAAATTTCGCAGCCATGATTCTTTGTGGAATTTGCTGCTGCAAGTCATCTAGTAAGGCTTGCCACATTGGTCGAGGGTCTATACAGTAAATATTATCTAAAATGGCAATATCAAAAGAATAATTTAGTTTTTCTTCATTATTATTTAAGCTACTGGCATCGACTAAAGCTTCCATTTCAATTGCTGCTTGTCCTTCATAGCTACATTCTTCTCGGCAAATACCGATAGCAGCGGCGACAGCATCAAACAATCGTCCCACTGAAGAAGCTAATGGTGAGTTGATTCTTTTTAAATTAAGTTGGTTAAGAAGGTTTAATGGCTTTTGTTCTAAAAATTTGATTATTTCTAAAGTGCCATATTTATTTTTTAAATATTCCCAACTAAAAGCTGAAATTAATTGAGCATAGGTGTTACGCCAAGGTTGATAAATTGCTTGTTCTCCACCAATCATTGCCACTGGCTTAAATTTTGCTAGTCGCTGAAAAGTCTGGTAATTTGCTAATAAAAATTCTCCACCCCAGAGTGTGTTATCTTCACCATAACCTAAACCATCTAAGGCGATACCTAACACAGGTGGTGAATCCAGAGGCAGATGATGTTCTGCCATGCAAGCAGCAATATGGGCGTGATGGTGTTGAATGGGGTAGAGTTTGATTTGATTTGCCGCTGCTAGTTCTTTGCCGAGTTTTGTTGACAGATATTCGGGGTGTTTATCGATGGCGATCGCTTTTGGTTTATGCTCGAATAAATTCAAGTATAAATTGAGAGTATCTTGATAAGCAGTAAAAGCGGCAGCGTTTTCTAAATCTCCCAAATGTTGAGATAAAATTGCTTGTCCATCTCGGATTAAACAAAAGGTATTTTTTAACTCGCCGCCCATTGCTAAAATTTGGGGAACATCATGAAACCCAGATGGTAAATTAATTGGTGCTGGTGCATATCCTCTGGCACGACGAATCATTCGTACTTGATCGCAAACTACTCGCACCACTGAATCATCTACGCGGTTAACAATCTCCCGATTATGTAAAAGAAAATAATCAGCAATTTGCCCTAATTTTTCTCGTGCTTCATCATTATCAATACATTGCGGTTCATCAGAAAGATTGCCACTAGTTAGGACAATTGGGCGATTCATCCGCTTGAGAATTAAGTGATGCAAGGGTGTATAAGGTAGCATGAAGCCGAGGGTATTTTGCCCTGGTGCTACTGATGGGAAGATGGGGAGAGAAGTAATTCCTCTTTGTTCCTTTATTTCCTTTACCCGCATTAACACAATTGGTGCGGCGGGAGTTTGCAGTAATTCTCTTTCTTTATCACTGATAGTGCAGTATTGTGCAATTATTTCAATGTCACGTGCCATCAAAGCAAAAGGTTTGTGATACCGTTGCTTGCGCTGGCGTAGTTTTTGCACAGCAGTTTCATTCGTTGCATCGCAAGCAAGATGAATCCCGCCTATGCCTTTGATAGCCACAATCTCACCTTTTTGCAACAAAGTACAGACAGCATCGACATCATCCAGCATGGAAAACATTGAAGCTGTAATTGGTTTACCATCAGCACGTTCTAACCATGCTTTGGGGCCACAAACATGACAAGCTATAGGTTGGGCATGAAAGCGGCGATTTTCAACATCGTTATATTCTTTAGCGCACTCCGGACACATAGAAAACGCAGCCATGCTGGTGTTGCAACGGTCATAAGGAATGGTACGAATAATACTCAGGCGGGGGCCGCAATGGGTACAATTAGTAAAGGGATAGCGATACCAGCGGCTATAGAAGTCGAAGATTTCTTGTTGGCATTGCGGACAAGTCGCAGCGTCGGGGGCAATTTCTGTTTTTACCGCACTACTAACACTGTGAGAAATCACAAAATCATTGAAAGAAAATTCCCCATCACAGCGGTTACGTGTTAGTTCATTAATTCTTGCTAACGGAGGACATTCTTGTTGCAATCTTTTCACAAATTCTTCTATAGATGCACCAGTCCCAGATACGCGAATTAAGACACCTTCACCATCATTACAGACATCACCACACAATCCGCAAGCTTTCGCCAGTCGATAAACAGTAGGGCGAAATCCTACTCCTTGAACAGTACCGCGAACTCTAATTTCTTCAGTAGTCATATTTTGCAGAATTTCACCCCTTAATTCCCTTTCTATCAGCACAAAAGCAGATAATTCTTGATAATACGAACACAGATGCACACAGATTCTTCATCAGTGTGCACCCCCTCATTCCCCCTACAAGAGGGGGAAGGCAGAGGAAAAACTTTTATTTATTGTGCATCTGCGATCGTTATCATCATAAAACTAGTCTTTGCAACAGGCATTACAAACAAATGCGATTTCGACTAATTCGACAGTAGCGTAACTACTAAAAAATTACCCTACCGCGATGACGTTATTAATTTCCGGACAATATGCCTTAATTGCCTGTTCAATTCCTTGAGATAAAGTTAACGTGGAAGCCGGACAATGACTACAAGTGCCAATTAATCTCACTTCTACTGTATCCGGTTCTTTCACTGCTACTAATACCACATCACCATTATGGCTTTTCAAACTAGGACGAACTTCATTCAATGCTTGTTGAACACGTTGTGTTAAAGGTGGCGTTGGTGGTTTGACTAGTTCGTGATAAAGCAAAATGCCGTAGACTATTTCATCTTTAACGGCATTACGCAAAGCTGACATTGATTCTTGTTTGACACTTTTAATTAAGCGGGTTAACGCTTCTTTATGCAAGTCTTCGATCGCCCGTTTCAATCCTATGGCTACGCACCTTTGGCTTTCATCCCACTCGGATATTATCGCTTCAAAACGACTAATTTCTTGTACTAATTCCTCAAGGGTAGTCATTAGAGATTGGTTAGTAGTTAGTAGATAGTGGTTAGTTGTTAGTTGTTAGTACGAATAACTCATCACAAACAACTAACAACTAATTATTCACTTCATTTTGAAGTCTTTAAGCAGAAACGGCATTACAGTACCCGTTGTTAAACTGGATGCTACCACTGCTAGCCACAACGGAAATTTTAAGAATAAAGGTAAAATTAGTAGTAGTAAACCTATACCAGCACCAATACTGGTTTGCTGCCAAAAGTACTTTGGATCGCGTATTAGCTTGCCTTTAAAAAATAATCTAGCGGAAAACCAACCTATTTCTAACATAAAATCTCCTAGAATTGAGGACATAAATTCAGCAGGAACAACCCTAAAAGCATCGCTGGAATCACAGCAGCAGGGCCAAATAAACCACCAAGCATGGCCGCAAACTGATAACCTACTTCTTCTCCAGCTAAAAGCATTCCGCCAATTGCACCACCTACTAGAGAGAATCCAGTTGCTATTAACAACAAAATTGTTCCTGTCAGCAAGTTGATATCACCAATCGCTAAGCTTGTGAGTATGTCTGTCATGATGTATTCTCCTTATAAATGGTTAGTAGTTAGTAGTTAGTAGTTAGTGGTTAATAGGTTATTGTTTCCTACTATCTACTAACCACTATCCACTAACCCTTACTCCCTATTTCCGTCTCAATATCTTGCAAAATTTGGGCTACTACTTGGGCTTGTTCTATTTGTCTATGCTGGGTAAAAATTTCCCAAGCTTGTTGATAGTAGGCACGCGCTTGTCTGAGGTTTTGAGGATTACCTGTTTCTGGTTTGTTCAAGTCATCGGGTAAGTTGAATAAGGCGTTGGCTTTGTTCGCAATCGTATTGGCGTATTCTAAGGGTGTATCTTTGGCATTACGCACTTTTAAAGCTTCGTCATAAGCGGCGATCGCCCGCACCAAATTATCCAAGGGATGAGATGATGGTAAATATTGCAGGGCGTTGCCTAAATTATTCTGCAACATCGCATATTCCCTGGGATGATCGATGATATTAATGTGCTTTAGTGCTGCCTCAAAAGTCTGTACTGCCAAGCCTTCAAACAAATATTGCTGTTGCGAACCACTAGACATGGAAAGGTAGGCGATCGCAATATTGTTGTGTAAAATCGCATATTCCTGGGGGTATTTTTCCCAGGTAAACACCCGCAAAGCTTCTTGATATACCTGAATACTATCTGCTATTCGTGCCAAGTTGAATGGTACTAGAGACTGTAGCACCAAGCCATAGTTCATCTGGGCTTCGGCAATTTCTTCAGGTGAGGCAAACTCTTGCAAAGCTGGTAAGGCTTCTGTGTATAACTCTTTCGCTTGCAGTAGCAAGTCTTCCGCGTCATTTGGTATTGCCCGTAGCGCCCCCGCCATTCCCACTTTTGCCCGCGCTTTCAGCAGCAGGTAATCTTCACCAGATAATTTTTCTGCTTGTTGATACAGCGCGATCGCATTCCACAAATCTTGGGCAGTTTTTGGCTTTTTGACAAAGCCATGCGCCATTTCAATCAGCATCTCGATTTTATCCTTGGTTGATGCTGACTCAGAGGCAATAGCAGCGATCGCTGCTTTCACCGCAGCATCTGTGATACTTGGAATCATGGGAAGTGTGGAATTGCAAATAAGAAGGTGGAATCTCTTTGTGTCTTGGTGGTTCAAGATTTTTTTAACCACCAAGGCACTAAGACACCAAGTATTTTCAACTCAACTGGGTAGGAATCAATATTAATGATGAAAGTTTATTGTTGGTTATTGATTCTTGCTCGCTAACCACCAACCATTTACAACCTTCACTAATATAAATCAGCCTATCATCAAAATTCTAGTCACTAGACATCATTATTGATTTAATTCCAGTACTATTAATTTTTTTAACATTTTTGATTTTTTCAAGTGTAAAACTCTTGGCATATATTTGCTGTCTCTACTTAATTTTTACGTTAAATTTACTGCTGATTTTAAGTTTAATAAGCCATAAATATGATAGCTTTATGACTTATTTGAGTGTATTTTAATATCCATTTTAAACTCAAATTACTTATTAAAAACTTTCTTTTAACTCTAAAATTAAGAATTTAGCATTACTAGAGTTGGTATGAATACTGAATATAATGATATTTGATGCAACTATATATTCTGTATTTATAATTACTAAAAAAATAGTTTATGCCTGTTGATTTAGTTGAATTTAATACTTTATTTTTTTTTAAAAGCATATATAATTGGAAATAAAAATATTTGATATTGAAAGGTAAATGATAATTTGCGGGTAAAACTCTACAAGCCTCATTAATGTCCTTTAGTTAGGGAAAGGGTAAAGGATGAGTAGGTGAGAATTGTTGCTTTATCTTTACCTAATTTCTGGAAGAAGTCTATTGTCAACATTACAAATACGCAGCCAATGACTAACGTATTATGGCTACAAGGTGGTGCCTGTTCCGGCAACACCATGTCATTTTTAAATGCCGAAGAACCTACTGTCTGCGATTTAATTTCTGACTTTGGCATCAACTTACTATGGCATCCCTCTTTGGGATTGGAACTAGGAGACAATCTCCAAGCAATGCTGTGGGATTGTGCCCTCGGCAAAATACCTCTAGATATTTTGGTATTTGAAGGTACGGTAGTTAATGCCCCCAACGGTACGGGAGAATGGAATCGTTTCGCCCACCGTCCGATGAAAAATTGGGTCAGCGACTTAGCAAAAGCTGCTAAATTTGTAGTTGCTGTGGGTGACTGTGCTACCTGGGGTGGAATTCCCGCCATGGCCCCCAACCCCAGTGAATCCCAGGGTTTACAATTTCTCAAGCGCCAAAAAGGTGGTTTTTTAGGGGCAGATTACCGTTCCAAAGCAGGATTGCCCGTAATTAATATTCCCGGATGTCCCGCCCATCCCGACTGGATAACGCAGATATTAGTGGCGATCGCCACCGATCGCATCGGCGATATTACCCTTGACGAACTCCATCGTCCCCAAACCTTCTTCAAAACCTTTACTCAAACAGGTTGTACTCGCAACATCCACTTTGCCTATAAAGCAACCACTGCCGAATTTGGTCAGCGTAAAGGTTGCCTGTTTTATGACTTGGGTTGTCGCGGCCCCATGACTCATTCTTCCTGCAACCGCATCTTGTGGAACCGCGTTTCATCCAAAACCCGTGCTGGAATGCCTTGTTTGGGTTGTACTGAACCAGAATTCCCCTTCTACGATCTCAAACCTGGAACTGTATTTAAGACTCAAACCGTGATGGGAGTTCCCAAAGAATTACCACCAGGAGTGAAGAACAAAGACTACGCCTTACTCACCCTAGTCGCAAAAGATGCTGCACCCGCTTGGGCAGAAGAAGACTTTTTCTTAGTTTAGTTAATGGTTAGTGGTTATAGATAGTAGTTAGTAGATATTCCTTCACCACTAACCACTAACCACTAACCACTAACCACTAACTACTAACTACTAACTACCAACAAAACATTATGGGTATTCAAACATTAGACATCTCGCCCGTCGGGAGAGTAGAAGGTGATTTAGATGTGCGAGTCGAAATCGAAGATGGTCACGTAGTCAACGCCTGGACTCATGCCGAACTCTTCCGAGGATTTGAAGTCATTCTGCGTGGCAAAGATCCCCAAGCAGGATTGATTGTTACACCTCGTATTTGCGGTATTTGCGGTGGTTCTCATCTCACTTGTGCATCTTGGGCATTAGATACCGCTTGGGAAACAGAAGTTCCGCGCAATGCGATTTTAGCCAGAAATCTCGGTCAAATAGTTGAAACAATCCAAAGTATACCTCGTTATTTTTACGGTCTATTTGCCATTGATCTGACTAACAAAAAATACCAGCATAGCCGCTACTATCAAGAAGCTGTCCGACGTTTTGCAGCTTTTACTGGTAAACATTACGAAATTGGCGTCACAATTTCTGCTAAACCTGTAGAAATTTACGCCCTCTTGGGTGGTCAATGGCCCCATTCTAGCTACATGGTTCCTGGTGGTGTGATGTGCGCCCCTACCTTAACAGACATTACCCGCGCCTGGTCAATTCTGGAATACTTCCGCACTAATTGGTTAGAACCAGTGTGGTTAGGTTGTTCGCTAGAACGCTACGAACAAATTCAGACCTATGATGACTTCATGGCCTGGTTACATGAAAACCGCAACCATCGCCAGTCTGACCTAGGTTTCTATTGGCGCATGGGTTTAGATATCGGTCTAGATCAATTTGGCGCTGGTGTAGGTAAATACGTCACTTGGGGATATCTACCTCATGAAGATAGATACCAGAAGCCAACAATAGCAGGGCGGAATGCTGCCACGATCATGAAGAGTGGCGTATATGACAGTTATACCGACACTCACGTCTTGATGGATCATACCTTTGCCCGCGAAAATACCACTCACTCTTGGTATGACGAAGGCACAGGAGATGTTCACCCCTTTGACCGTACTACCAACCCCACCCAAAAGAATAACAAAGACTTCAATAACTCCTATTCTTGGTCAACAGCAGTACGCCACATCGAACACGGACGCTTGGAAGCCGGCCCCTTAGCACGACAATTAGTAGCAGGTGGTAAACATGGTGAATCTTGGCAGCACTACGACGGATTTATCCTAGATGTCTTCAAGCGTATGGGTGGCCCCAGCGTGCATGTGCGCCTACTATCACGAGTTCATGAAATTGTCAAGTTATATCGCCAAGCCGAACGCTGTCTACGCGAGTTCAAACTAAATGAACCCTGGTACATCAAACCGAAAGAAAAAGACGGACGCGGTTGGGGTGCAACAGAAGCAGCGCGAGGTTCATTGTGTCACTGGGTAGAACTAGAAGACGGCAAGATTAAAAATTATCAGGTGATCGCCCCTACAACTTGGAACGTCGGGCCCCGTGACGCTGAAGAAAAACGCGGCCCGATTGAAGAGGCTTTGATAGGTACACCGATTGCCGATCCGACCGATCCGGTGGAAGTAGGTCATGTAGCACGGTCATTTGATTCCTGCTTAGTGTGTACCGTTCACGCCCACGATGCGAAGACGGGTAAAGAACTGGCACGTTTCCGCACCGCATAATCTGCTTTTAACTTGGTGTCTTAGTGTCTTTGTGGTTCAAAAATTATTTTATTAACCACCAAGGCACTAAGACACAAAGAAAACTGAAATTTATAAGGTAAGCTAGTGTCTGATTTAGAATTGCACAAGTATCTTTCTGGCCTTCCCGAAGCAGTACTGCGAGAGTTCACACAATGGTGTGTTCTAGAACAAGCAACAGCAGCGGGATACGAATTTACTCCGGATTTAATGAAGTTAGAGAACCTGGCGGCAGTAGACTACATCAACGAACTTATCGGTCAATTTGTGGAAGCAACCAGGAAATCGATTGAAGGAAGTATGGCGATTTTAGTAGCAGGAAAGCAAGCTGACAACCACGCTTTGCCTGGTATAGCAGCTATAGTTGATTTCATTTCTCTTTACGTTAGGTATTTAGTTCCTAAAGGCGAGAAAAATGAACTGCCTCCAGAAGAGAAATTAACTCAAGCCTCACAAGAACAGTTTGAGCAACTTGGTCAAATCGCTAAAAAATATGGTGTAGAAATCTAAACTGTATCGCACTCTGCTTCTAGCTGGTAACGCCCTCTCAACACATCCCGTCTCTGAATGCTTGTGGGATGTAAACTGACAGGGCGATACTAAACTTACTCTCAAAATTCGATGCCGTATTTGCAGGCGATCGCTGCCATCTCATTGTTATCTACTTGCACTCCTCAGCTTTCCTATCAATTGTATTCATTTGAGTCTCCATGTTTCAAATACATCCAGAAAATTAGACGCGATCGCCTTCCTAAAAAATAAAACTTTGTGACTAAATAAGCGTAGCGATTGTGCTTTGTGTTGTCTTTACTAAAAATTGCCAAAATTTTACAAATCTTGCTAGTTAAGTTTGGTTTAGCGTTAATTCATCCTAGAGATAGAAATCATTGTTCACCTAAAAGGCAGGATCATAGCCCTCGTCGATAAGCGGTGGGGGTGATGCCAGTATGTTTGCGAAAGAACGTAGTGAAATGACTGTGACTAGTAAATCCCAGGCGATCGCTAATTTCTGTAATGGACAACTCCCACTTTGCCAACAGCCGTTTTGCAGTTTCAATCCGGCATCGAATCACATACTGCCGGGGTGTAAGCCCCATAGCTTGTTTGAATAACCGAGTAATCCCAAGAATTACTTCTTTGGACGAAACAGAAGGAAGCTTTTCTCAATACAATTGCCTGTATCAAAGCGATCGCATTTACAAAAACTGCTTGCCTACAAGAGTGAGTAAAGATTTGCGTAAAATTGGTGATATCTTCGATTTAAATCTCAATTTTAGATATTGCTTTTTTAGTAAGTTTCACCTAGTCTCATATATTTTGGTTACTAACTTGACAATCGAATTGTTCGGGTTCGTATCGCCTGCGAAAATATCTGCTTTTTTCCGACTTTGTTACATTTGTGTTTCGAGTTTGTCACCGTCACTTATTTAATCTAATACCTAAGATCACACTCCAAAACAGTAGTGCAGGCAGAGCCCTTGCTCACAAAACGTCCGCACTACATTTCTCAAAGCAAACACTGCCGAGGAGTTATAAGCAATGAAGAAATTACTTAAAGGTTTGCAGGAATTTCGGGCAAATTACGTCCCTGCCCATCGGGACTTGTTAGCACAACTCGCTCATGGTCAAAAGCCGAGAGTAATGTTCATTACTTGTTCTGACTCCCGGATTGACCCTAACCTACTTACCCAGACAGAGATAGGTGAGCTATTTATCGTTCGCAATGCCGGAAACATCATCCCGCCCTACGGAGCAACTAATGGGGGCGAAGGAGCAACGATTGAATATGCCATTCAAGCATTGGGCATCGAGCAAATCATTGTCTGCGGTCACTCCCAGTGCGGTGCAATGAACGGATTGCTACATCTCAACAAGCTTCAAGAAGATATGCCGCTAGTGTATGACTGGCTCAAGCACGCGGAAGCGACTCGTAGACTCGTGAAAGATAGCTACAAAAACTACACCGATAAAGAACTGCTAGAAATTGCGGTTGCGGAGAATGTGCTAACGCAAATCGAAAATTTGAAGACCTATCCATCAGTCCACTCCAAGCTGTATCAGGGCAAACTCCAGATTTACGGCTGGGTTTACTACATCGAGACAGGCGAAGTGATGGCTTACGATCCCAAAACCCATACCTACATGCATCCCCAAAGTCAATTGCCTGACTACGATGCTAACGATGAGCCAACCCAAACGCCTTTTATTCACACCAGTGCCCCACCTGTTGCCTGCGAGCTCGCTCACCAGGAAGCCCTCTATGCAGAAATGGTTGGGCAGGATGGCAATGGTGCATCCCAAGAGCCTGTTTTGACACCTTGGCTCCCACCCGAACAAGTCCAAGCAGATCTATCGAGGGTCTAGAACACTGATTCAGTAATCTTCAAATGAAAAGAAGGACAAGGAGGACAAAACAATTCAAAAGTCACGCATTCAAAAGTCAAAAGTAAAGATTTTAATTTTGATTTTTGACTTGGTACTTTTGACTTCCCGAAGCGTGTCTTCTTCCTCTCCCTTGTCTCACCAATCAAGACAGTTGGTGCGTCATACTTAGTAAAATATTGCACAAATTCGTAACGAATTAAATTTGGAAACACTCTGTGTTCCTCTGCGTTTAAAAAAGCTACGATTTTACGCAAAACTGTACTTAAGCTAACGCACCAAAAACTTTAACTTTAGAGTGTAAATATTCACTTCAACCAATAAATAAGTAGGTCAGTGGAAATAAATCAAGCTATGTTACGAAACATAAATATGCTTGAAATCCTTACCAATGACCCTTACGGGTACCCTGCGGGAAGCCGCGCTGCGCGCGTCTGGTGCCAACAGCGAGTGGGGGACTCACCGGCCCCCACGACTGACTCTGAGTGGGGATTGGGGGCTTCGGGGCCCCCTCTGGGGTTGGGGGAGGAACCCCCTTTG
The DNA here is from genome assembly GCF_013388695.1 of Fischerella sp. NCBI lineage: Bacteria > Bacillati > Cyanobacteriota > Cyanophyceae > Nostocales > Hapalosiphonaceae > Fischerella > Fischerella sp. Next base: position 11,577 of record NZ_JACAEU010000108.1, on the reverse strand, counting down.
GAGCGCGCTAGCTCACCAATGACTAATGACGACCTTAACTAGTTAGCTTTATTTGTACCGACCTACTTAACGTCACTGCCATATATAGATCAGAATAAACAAAATAATCCAAATTACGTCAACAAAGTGCCAAAACAGCGAAGTGGCATTCACTCCAAAGTGACCAGAATCGTAATTACCTGGAATGAAGGAACGTACCAAAATAATCAACTGCAACAGGATGCCGGTGAGAACGTGCAAACCGTGGAAACCAGTTAGTAGGTAAAACATCCCACCAAATGCACCAGAAGTAAAGCCAAATTCCAAGCTATTCCATTCAATTGCCTGTCCAAACAAAAAGTAACTTCCCATCGCGATCGTTGCCAACAGATACAGGCGAAAACCCCATAAATTGTGACTTCCAAGGGCACGTTCTGCCAAGTAAATGACAAAGCTACTGGCAACAAGAACCACCGTATTAATTGCAGGCGCTACAACTTCTAATCCTTCAATACCAGGTGGCAACCAATTAGGAGTTGTTATTTTATAAACAATATATCCAGCGAAAAAGCTCAGAAAAATAACACTTTCAGATAGCAGAAACACAACGAAGCCAAACATCTTATTGCCTTCTTCGTCATGAACATGCTCTGTCTGATGCAGTTGCAACTCCTCTGAAATCATATAACCGTCCATGCTTGAATTCTCCTTTATTTGCAAGCTGTGACAGCTTTGCTGAAGCGTGATGTGGAAATTCATGCTCATTCTTGAGCTTTTTAACTTCGTGTCTTAGTGTCTTGGTGGTTCTAATCATTGCTTTTTCACCACATAGACGCGCAGCGGCTTCCCGCAGGGTAGGCACAAAGACACAAAGATCTGGCCGCGTTATTCTACACCTGTCAAAGTTGGGCTGACAGATACATGCTTCTGTGTGTGAGCTTGAGCAACTAATGGTTCCGACTTGCCATAACCATAAGGTGCGCTGACAACAACAGGAATCTCTTCAAAGTTTTCTACAGGAGGTGGTGAAGAAACCTCCCATTCCAAGCCAATTGCGTGCCAGGGGTTATCTGGTGCTTTCTCACCCTGCATCCATGCACCAATCATGTTGAGAATAAAGGGTAGCGTAGACATACCTAATAGAAATGCGCCAAGACTAGCAACAATATTCCAGAATTCATACTCTGGTGCGTAGGAAGAGACTCTACGCAACATTCCTTGTAATCCTAAGGGATGCATGGGGAAAAAGTTGAGGTTAGTGCCGATGAATGCTAACCAGAAGTGTAGTTTGCCTAAGCCTTCGTAGTACATCCGTCCAGTCATCTTCGGGAACCAGTGATAGATGGCTGCATACATTCCCATCGTCACCGTCCCATACAAAACATAGTGGAAGTGACCAACAACAAAGTAGGTATTGTTGACATGAACATCAACAGGCACGGAGGAAAGCATAATGCCTGTAATGCCTGCAAACACAAACAACACCAATCCACCTAGGGCAAACAGCATGGGTGTAGTTAACCGCATTCTACCGCCCCAAATCGTCGCTACCCAGGCAAACACCTTAATACCAGTGGGTACAGATACAAACATCGTTGTCAGCATGAAAATCATCCGCATCCAGCCGGGAGTACCACTGACGTACATGTGATGTACCCAGACAATAGCGCTGACTACGGCAATCAGGAGTGAGGAAACGGCGACTACTTTATAACCAAATAGGGGTTTACGGGCATAAACTGGAAATATTTCCGAGAAAATGCCGAAAATGGGCAAAATTATCACGTAAACAGCGGGGTGGGAGTAGAACCAGAAGTAATGCTGGAACATAACTGGATTCCCTCCGTTGGCGGGATCAAAAAAGCCCGTACCAACTGTGAGATCGAGTAGCAGCATCACCGCGCCTGCTGTCAGTGCTGGGAGTCCGAAGAGTTGGATAATCTGAGCGCTGAATACTGCCCAAACAAATAAGGGCATCCGGAAGAAAGTCATGCCCGGTGCGCGCATCTTGACTATGGTGGTGACAAAGTTGACTGCCCCCATAATTGAGGATACGCCGGAAATTGCTACCGCCAACAGCCAGATAACTTGACCGTTAATCAAGTTACCTGTGGGGTTTTGGAGACTAACTGGCGGATAAGACCACCAACCAGCTTGGGCTGGGCCGCCAGGGACAAAAAAGCTGGCCATCAATAGAATGCCGACTATCGGCACCATCCAAAAGGCGGCGGCGTTGAGGCGGGGAAATGCCATGTCGCGTGCGCCAATCATAAGTGGTACGAGGTAGTTGGCTAGGCCTACCAGTGATGGGAATGTCCACAAGAACAGCATGACTGTGCCATGCATGGTGAACATACCGTTGTACATGGTGCGATCGACTAAATCTGCTTCGGGTGTAATTAATTCCCCCCGCAGCACCATCGCAAATATACCGCCGACAAGAAAGAATATGAACGAGGTAACAAGATACTGAATACCAATGACCTTGTGGTCAGTGCTAAAGCTGAAGTATCGCTTCCAGTCGTTGGAACTGTCGTGGTGAGATTGTTCAGCTGCGATACCGATGCTTTCGATGGAAATATTCGTCATCGCTTTGTTTCCTTTTAACCAGGATAATTAACTAGAGGAGGTTCGGCAGGGGCGACTGTTGCCCAACCGGATGGGGATGACTGATTTGCAGCTTGGGCATATTCAGAAGCTGCCTGATTTGATGCAGTTGTCGGCTTGTGGGTTGCAGTTTTGGCAAGCCAATGGTGGTAATCTTCAGCGGATTCAACTACTACATTCGCTTGCATGGTTGCAAAGTAAGTGCCACTGTATTGAGAATCAGTCAGTCGATATTTGCCAGTACGGATAGGAGTGAATTCAAAGTCAATAGTTTGATTGGGAACAATATCTTGCTTTACACGAAAGGCGGGAACGTAGAAGCCGTGTAGAACATCCTCTGATTGCAGTGCCAAACGCACTCTTTTATTAGCAGGTAGGTGCAGTTCAGTACTGGTGACATTTTTTTCTGGATAGTGGAAGACCCAAGCCCATTGTTTAGCAAGAACGTCGATTTTTTCTACAGATTCTGAGTTTGCCACCAATACAGAAGATGTCTCCGCGTCACCGTGTCCCCGCGTCCCCGTGTCCTGCATCGGTGCTGCATAGGCCGATTCCATTCCTATTGGAATGTGCAGGTGGACGTGCTCCATTGGCCCTTGAATACCCATTTGCTCGTAGATTTGGTAGCTGTAACCAGCAATCCAAAACACTAGCAAAATTGGAATGGCTGTCCAGACAACTTCTAGGGTTATATTACCTTCTATTGGAGGCCCGTCAATAATCTCGCCCTTTTTCGCCCGATGGAAAATTACGGAATATATCAGCGTTCCGGTAACTCCCAGGAAAATGAATGCTCCGAGTGTAACCAAGAAGCTAATCAAATCATCAACGAGTCGCGATTCAGCAGCAGCTTCTGGAGGAAGCCAGGAGTAAGCCTGTTTCCCAATCCAGAGACTAGTAGTAACAAGAGCGATCGCACTCGTAATCAAGGTTAAAATCTTCAGTAATTTCTGGATTTTCATGGTTAGTAGTTGGTAGTTGGTGGTTGGTAGTTGGTTGAAACAAACAACAAACAACATTTACTTAATCATTGCGTTGAGGTCTTGACCGACTCTTAGTAACTGGTCGGCAGTATTGTGTACTCCAAATTCAGCAGCTAGTTGTGCTCCCAGTGTGCCGTGGACGTACATCACAAACATGATTGCCATTCCCACAACTAGATAACTCAGCTGCACTTGTCTATCTTCGTCTTTGCGCCAAGCGAAGCGCTGGAATCCTCGCCAAACTGTCATGCCAACAATTAGCGCTAATAGTAAAACACCACCTACACCATGCCAAAGCATTGTTTCCATGGCCTGCAATCCCCAAGCACTCTTCACATCTAGTGGCGCTTCTGCCAACATGATTTCATAAAAGCCTGCTGCCACTGTAAAAAAGGTGATGATGGCAGAAGCTAGCATGTTGTACCAGCCAACATCAAAGAAGTTGGCACGTTCAACCGGAATTGCCAAAAACTTAAAGACGAATTTTTGCAGGGGGAAGAATACACCGACAACATCAAAGAAAATCCCAATGATGAACAAACCCAAGGTGAGATGAACTAAGTTGGGATGAATAGGAATGGTGTAAGGCAGTCCGTTTGCGCCTAATTGCACTTTCAATTGGTCAATTAGTTCAGAGTTCATCGCAAAATACCATCCTTTACCGCTTCAACAACTGGTACTGTGTGCAGTCCATACACCCAAACAAGTTGATCCCCCAGATATACTTGCATACCAACTATGACAGTCAATAGCAGCCCTACTCCTAGATAAGTGATTGGTAATTTCTGGGGGTTGCGTGTACGAATTACATAACGCCAAGCTGTAATTGCTGCAATGATTCCCGAAAGTGACCAGCCAATCAGGGTATGCATATTCAGTACTGATTTTGCTAGGTGGTAAGGTCTTGCTAGACCTGCTTCAAACTGACCAAAAATGATAGCGACGAAGATGGCAATGGTAGCTAGAAACATATTCCACCAACTCACCTCAAAAAGACGGGAGTTACGGGTAAAATAACCAACTACATCGCAAACAAAAGCAAACAACACCATCGCAATTACGAAGTGAACGATGATGGGATGAATCGTGTCTGGATAAGGTAAGTTATGGTCGTTCAAACGTGTTAAATACTCAAGCATGGAATTCTCCTGGGTATATTTGCTGCATATAAGCTCAACTTCCAAGATTGGCATTCATAAATATCACTACAGGCATTCATATCTAACCGATATAGTTATAATCTGTACGTGGCGAAATCCGGTTAGTTAAGAATCAGCTTGGTTTTAGGTTTGGATGAATTTAGTTTAATTTTTAGACTCAAAACTTAATAATTAGCATACAACGATAATATTCTTAAACAAAACTAAAAAATGTATTTTTTAATCAGAACTATAATTACCAAATGTGAATAGTGAACTATATAGGACTCTGTTGAAAAATAATGTAGAGACGCGTACACCGCAGGCGTTCCCGCAGGGTAATTTCGCATCTCTACAAGGATTTTGGGTATGGAGAACTTGTAAAAATTGTTTTGCCAAAGATTTATGTATACAAAATAGCGATCGCCACCTTCAGTCACGAAGTTATGAAGCTTTCACATTTTCCCTCGTTTGAGAAATAATAGTGTTTTGTTGATTGCGGTTAACTGTGGAGTTACCAGTTAATGCACTGTTGACCTTTAATGAAGTGTCCTGGACAGCCCTGTTTGCCACAATAATATTTCTCAAGCAGCTCACTCAATCTAATCTGGTTAATGCACTGTTGACCTTTAACCAAGTGTCCTGGACAGCCCTGTTTGCCACAATAATATTTCTCAAGCAGCTCACTCAATCTAATCTCAGGCATCTTGTTGATTTTAGGTATTTCAAAATTAATAGTGTCGAAAAGGCACTGTTCATATTGGCTGTGATGCCCTGGGCAGCCTCGTTTACCGCAATGATACATCTTATTCATGGTAATCTCCAGCTTACGAAGTGATAAAGCTGTATATTTTCCCAATTCTAAAACATTGACCTCACAGACTTTAGGAATAGTAACAAATGACAAACGACATAGACGCGCCTTCTTCAGCTTTCCGCAGGTTAGGACAAATAACCATTATTGGTTGCGGCAATCTGAATCGTAGTGATGATGCTGTAGGTGTCATAGTCGCTCAACACTTACAACAATATCTTGTTGAACATCCCCATCCTCATGTGCAAGTTTATGATTGCGGAACTGCTGGGATGGAAGTGATGTTTCAAGCAAGAGGTAGTAAACAGTTAATAATTATTGATGCAAGTGCAACGGGTTCCGAACCGGGCGCTGTGTTTAAAGTTCCTGGAAAAGAACTGGAGGCCCTGCCGGAACCCAGTTATAATTTGCATGATTTTCGTTGGGATAATGCTTTAGCCGCAGGTAGGAAAATCTTTCAGAATGACTTTCCCGAAGAGGTTATAGTTTACCTAATTGAAGCGGCAAATCTTGGTTTCGGTTGGGAGTTAAGTCCTGTTGTCAAAAACTCTGCTGACTTAGTTTTTGCAGAAATTAAAGCGATGATTGAACAGGGAGTTAGTAGTTAGTGGTTAGTAGTTAGTGGTTAGTAGTTAGTAGTTAGTGGTTAGTAGTTAGTGGTTAGTAGTTAGTGGTTAGTAGTTAGTGGTTAGTGGTTAGTAGTAAACACCCAACAACCAACAACCAACAACCAACAACCATTAAGCCATATCTCGGTAAACTGATAACTCATCTACTCTCATTTCAAAAGGCATTCCTTCTTTTTTGGGCGGATAAACGCGAATTTTAGCACTGCTCACGATCTCACCTAAAACTGCTGCCATTGGCACGATTTTTTGAAGGACACGCCAGTTAGTAATTTGGTCTGTACATTCGATTACTAAGGTTAAAATACTAGCATGACTTGTGACATACCATCGACAACTAGATAACAAATTTTGAATAGTGCGATCGCAAGCATTATAAAAATAACTGCTAATAGAATTCTCTAGTCGCTGGCGCAGTATGATATCTGCTGAAGTTAGTTGAATAGGATGTGAATCATCCTTGGGCAAAAAATTCTTCTTCATCTCCTTCTCTCTGCAATTCTCAATTTAGTTTATAAGTACAATTGCATATAGTACATCTCAATTAGTCTCTAAAGAGTCTAAGTTTCATCATCCTAAAAGGTAGCTATTTCACTACATTTATCCTCCCAGCGATCGCTACACATATACAGCTTTTGTCCTAAAAAGCTAGCTAGACCTATAATAAACATAAAAAATCAAAAAAAAGAATCTTTTGATACTATTAATTTGTAAAATATAACTCTCAAAAATATCATCAATTAATTCATAAATAAGGGTTAGAAAATTATTCTCAACTTCCAAATTATATCTACTATCTGTTATGCCTCAAGTTTCTCTGAAATGTACGTAAACTCCCGTGAAATAAAGAGTATATGCTGATGACTTCCTTGCAACTTCTAAGAATTATCTTGCTAAAAGTTCTCAAAGAAAATTGCACGGTTTAACCAAATAAATAAAGGTATTTGATTCATGATATTTATTCTCACTCTTCTATGAATCTAGGATAAACATTAAACGCATATGACTGAGTAGATGCATTTATATGCTTGAGGTCGGGTAAGACCGATCAGCAGGATTACTTTGTAGGTCATGATAAGTTTTACCCGATTTTCCTGTAATTGACTGCATTTTTAATAATTCTTAAGACTTCCAAAGTGGCAGAAAAATCTATCACTTTGAAGTCATCTAAGTTTTGTAACTCTAAATTGGGATGGTGTTCTAAAAGCAACTGAACTACTTCTGTCTTGCCAGCCGATGCGCCTACATCAAAACTTTGGCACCGATCATCGATGTTAACTAATGTAGGGTAGGTATCACTTAACATACTCGAATAATTTTAATTTCAGGTTAATGGAGTGTGTTCACCTTACGGTTATTAAGAATGGTTCAAGATATCAATTTGGAGAAACCCGGTTTATACAATAAACCGGGTTTCTATTAATTCAGGATGAGTTGCTAAGTAAGATTACTTTTACGATCGGACTGTTAACCTACACTCACTGATTGCCGTCCATTAGAGAATAGCTCTCTAGCTGATTTTTCTGGTTTTGGTGCGCCATAAAAACATGCTTCTGCTTGGAGTTCGTCTACAAAATCCCAAGCTTCAACAGCTTTTTTAGAATCCGCACCATAGTTAACAGAAATTGAGCGAGCATTTGATATGGCTTTGTGGAGTTCTTTTTGCAAGAATGCTAACTTGGGCTTTTCAAGGAAGTCACCTTTAGTAATAATATCGGTGACAGAAATAATGCCAAGTAGTTCACCTTGGATAACAGGCGCACGCCAAACACCTGTATTGGCAAATAACCGTGCTACATATTCCACGTCAAGGTCAGGATTGACAACGATGCAGGGCTTGCTCATAATTTCGTAGACATGTGTCTGTTTGGGGTCTTTTCCATAAGCGACCACCTTAGACACAATATCAGTCTCGGTAACAATACCGTAAGCGTCTGCATCGTTACGAGGTTCTACAATCAACGCTCGTAATTCTTTGAGCCTCATGAGTCTGACTGCTTCTGCTACAGTAGCTGAACCGCGGATAGTTGCTACATCTTGAGTCATAATGTGTTTGGCTCTCATAATTCCTGCTCCTTTTCCTTTATGTAAGGAAATCGCCTCTATCATTCTTTCCTAGCTGCGTGCGCCTCAAGCACACACGCCTTACCTAAACTCAGGTTGTTTAGATTTACTGCTGCCAAAAGCGATTACGAAAATTGCGAAGGGTTGTTCTGTTCTCTCTAAATAAATCTGACTTTTTCTAGGAGTAAACTTACGCATTTCCCCGTTATTTACTATCTTGAAGATATCTTCTTTGCTCCAGTTTACAAATTCGCTCAGCTTGAGCATGGCATTTATTTAGAGAACTATATAGTCGCTTTTTGCTACTGAAGTTTAGGATTATTGGCAACGCTTTAGCCTACATTCATATAATATCCTCATAAAAAATTTGGACAAGGGGTCAGTTATAAAACTTTGCAGAAATATCTAAATATGAAATATTAAAAAAACACAAAAAAATATGTTTTTTGAACTGAAAAGAGGTAGTAGATAATGGTTAAAACAACAATTACAATTCTTATTAAGAATAAAATTGCGATTAAATATCAATAATTATAGTGTCTTAGAGATTTTTGGTACAAAAAATTGGTCTGTAGAGATGTGAAATTTCGCGTCTCTACAAAGGGTTGTGACGTATTGGGATTTAGGGGGACTCTAAGAATCAAGTTCTGCTCACCGAACTGTATTGTCTTATGGTGAGAATCAATTGGATGGAATACAGCTTGATTGTAATAGGGGTACAAAATTATTTTGTTCCTATCTCGTTTTGCATTAAAATGTAATTATTTATTAGTAAGAGCTTGCGAGTATTTAATTGTAAGATATGATTCTTGCTGAATTTGTTTTTCAAAACTTATGCTGTTCCGGCATTGGTTTCATACAGCTTTACCAGCTAGCTTTGCCACAACAGTAAGTATCTGATATGTGAAAAGTCAAACTTGCAATTTTATATATGATAAATTATAAATACAATCTAAAGAAATACTTATAAATTATGCAAAATAGATATTATTGATGAGGAAAAATTGTCACAACAATATCAAGATATGAAAATTAGCGCTCGTAATACTCTTAAAGCTACTGTAAAAAAAGTTGTACAAGGTTCTGTCAATACAGAAGTTACTTTAGAACTTGCACCTGGAGTAGAGGTGACTGCAATCATTACAAAAGCCTCAGCAGACAGCCTCCAACTATCAGAAGGAAAAGAAGCTTACGCTGTGGTTAAAGCAACAGATGTAATGATTGCTGTTGATTAAGAAATGTTGTTGGTTGTTTGTTGGTTGTTGGTTGTTGATTGGAACAAACAACGAACAACAATCAACAAAGAACAAAATTTAACTAACCACTAACAAATCTAACAATTAACTCAGTAAGTTGATGAGTAATAGGGAAACTATCAACTACCATTGCAGCGCACAGTAACATCATGTAGAGAATAGAGTAGAGGAATAGCGATCGCGCTAATTGTTTTTCCTCTGGGGCTTGCAATAACGCCCACGCTTTTTTGATGAAGATAGCCCCCAATACAAAAGCAGTGCAGGTGTAAATAGCACCCATCACTTGCAGAGGATCTATCAATAAAAATGTGGCAGGAATAAGCACTAAAGTATACGCCCAAATCTGCCTAGCAGCAGTGAGACTATCAGCAACTACAGGCAGCATTGGCACACCCACCTTGGCATAATCTTCACTAATCATCAATGCCAGTGCCCAGAAGTGGGGGGGTGTCCACAGGAATACGATCGCAAATAATAGCCACGCCGTCCAGCTAAGTGTACCCGTTACCGCTGCCCAACCGACCAAAGCCGGAACAGCCCCAGCCGCACCACCAATGACGATGTTAAGAGATGTGTGACGCTTGAGTAAATGGGTGTAGACGCCCACATAAAATAAAATACCGGACATTGCTAACAGAGCGCTCAACAAATTTACAAAGACTGCCAGCAACGTGAAAGAAATACAAGCTAGGGCGATCGCAAATATTAAAGCATGAGCAGGTTGCACTCGACCGGAAGGCAAAGGACGGTGGCGCGTGCGTTCCATTTCATAATCGATATCGCGATCGTAGATACAATTAAATGTTTGGGCGCTAGCAGCAGCAAAAGTACCACCAGCCAGGGTTACTAGCAGCAATACAGGGTCTAATTTTCCTCCAGATGCAATAGACATGCTAGCAGCCGTGGTAATCAGCAACAGAGGGATAATGCGGGGCTTTGTTAGCTGATAGTAACTCTGAGCAACTTGTAAAAAGTTGTGATAGTGGCGCGTGACGGTATTCCCGTTCATATTTTTACTAGTCCCTCTATTGTGAAAATAAGGAAGAAAAAGAGGAAAGAAGGAAGAAGGTGTAAGGATTTTCATCCATTCTCAGAACGCGATTATCTATTAACAACTCGGACATAAAGTGTGCGAGCAATTACCTTATCAATTACCAAGCTTTGATGTTCTACTTTGAGAACAAAATTGGGAAACCGTTGTTCTAAAGTAATGTAAGCTCCTGGAATTAGCCCCAAAGATATCACTTGATTCAGGATTTTTTCGTCCTGACTGTTACAGAACTGAATGATTCCTTTTTCTCCCGCTTTCAGCAATGCTAATGAAGACCCAGTGACACTAAAGCTGTTAAACATTAGTGGTTAGTTGTTAGTTGTTAGTTGTTAGTAGTAGGGCTGCAACACTTTCTACCCTAGTAAGAATTAAATGATTTATAAAATAAAAATAAAAAACAGTGATGAAATATATAGATATACGCTATCTTAAAATTAAGATTTTCTTTGATAAGTAATTGTCATCAACAGCTTACATAATTATGCATAAAATCTCTTTTAGTTTTTCTTCTGTCTTCTTAATAAAGAAGTCATAGCATTGTGAAAGCTACGACTTCAAAATTAGCTAAGGAAAGAAAATATGAAGGGGAGAAAAAATGAGACCTTTAGACAAGATAAGGTTCTTGATGAGTCTTGATTGTGCAATTAGAACGTGGATAAGTAACGCAAAGCAGGGCGAACCCTTTAGAAACCTGCTCATCATCAAGGAAAATTTGCTCAGATTGATCGATTTCACCTTCAACTACCTTGCCAACGCAGCTAGAGCAAGAACCGGAGTGACAAGAAAAGGGGAGTTCAATACCGTTTTCTTCTGCTGCATCTAGGATGGTAGTCTCTTCGTCAACTTCTATTGTGGTATCCAGATCTTCTTTTTTGTTGATTAATCTAACTTGGTAGGTTGCCATTTTCGCGTTCTCCTCAAAAAACTTTGTTGTTGGTTGGGCGTTGCTGAATCAAGATATGAATTTACAATTCACGGGTATGACCAGACGTAGCATTGCTACGTCTCTACAATGATTTGGCATCGAGCTACAAAAATGTATGCAAACATAATTCATG
>NZ_JACAEU010000107.1:0-28226 GCF_013388695.1 Fischerella sp. | reverse complement strand
GGGTAAAAAACGAACCCAAATCTTAGTAGAGAAGACTATTTTCCTCTTTGTGTCCCTACCCTACGGGAAGCCGCCCTTGCGGTCGTCTACGCTGCGCTCGAGGGCAAGCTTAGTGTCTTGGTGGTGAAAAAAGAATTATTGAAACACCAAGACACCAAGACACCAAGAAAAATCCATTTCCAAGACTCACATCTTAACAGGGGTAGTGGTTAGTAGTTAAATTCACGAATGACCAATGACTAATGACTAATAACTAATCCAAAATCGCTATAAGAAGCCAAGGTTAAACTAACAGCGATCGCACAAGCTAGCAGAACAACAAAACGCTCTTTGGCTCTTAATGTTGAATCTACTGGTAGTGTTCCTTTATAACCACGAACTACCATTGCTGCGTAAACTCGTTCTGCCCTTTCTAAACTACGGAGATACAAGCTACCAATCATAGCTGCACTGGCGTAACGCAGCCAAGCTGCTGTGCCATTTAGACCTCGGAGTTGAGCAGCACGTTGCATTCGCGTTACTTCTGCTAGCAGAATTTCTATATATTGTCCAGTCAATAACAAATTTTCCTTCAATCCGCTTGGAACGGGTAAACCTTTGAGAGCAATACCAAAACTGTGTGGCGGCAAGGTTAACAAAAAACTATTCATTGTTACCAAACAAATGAGAGAACGAATTAACAGAAAACTAGCTCGTTCCCATCCTAAGGGTAACGCTACAAATGAAAGGAATAATAATTCTGCACCCAACAATCCCGTGAGTTTGCGAATGGGTACGCGCAAAAGGATAGCCCAAATTAGTGCGATCGCCCCATATGCAGCTAGCCAATTCCAAGCCTCATACTTTAATAAAGCTGCCCCAACTACAATCACTAGGGATAACTGTAAACGTAATGGTAGTGAAAGTTTAAGCATTGTTCGGTTTCACCACTTTTGCAATGCCAAAGGCAACACCAAAGCAAACAATAGATCCAAAAATTCCCGCGATACTCGTGCCAACAGGGCCTAACCCTTCGATTCCGTAGTCAGCTAAGGGCGTTGGGACTGTGACTCGCACTTGTTCTGCCAAGCTTATGAAACCCAGGTCTTCGGCAACTCTTTCCAAGCCGTCAGGCCATGCAGAGGCTACCAAGGAGAGTAAACCAGAAATCAAAAGAATACTTACTACTGGCACTACCCAGCCTTTGAATTGCTGCTGCGCCCCTGGTAACAAATCTGGTCGCACTGTGGCCAGGTAAGCTAATACACCCCCAGTAATCAATCCTTCGCCAACACCAATCAGGATATGTACACCAGTCATCGCTGGTAAAACCAGTAGTGGAGGTGCTGTTCCAGAAAGGGCTAATTCAATCGCACAAGCTACAGCCGCTACGACTACACTCACGCCAGCAGCAATGCCAGCAGCTAGTGGCAAGCGCCTTCTAGATCCCCCAAATAGCCGCTGTAAGGTTTGGGTTAAGCCCCAGCCAACCCAAACTCCAATCACTGCCATGTTGAAAATATTTGCTCCTAAAGCTGTGATACCCCCATCGGCAAACAGCACGGCTTGAATAATCAAAACTGTGGCAATGCATAGTGTACCCGCCCAAGGACTACCGAGAACGATTGCTGCTAAAGTTCCCCCCAATAAGTGACCGCTAGTACCGCCTGCTACAGGAAAATTAATCATCTGAGCAGCAAATATAAAGGCGGTAGTTAAGCCGAGAACTGGCGCGCGTCTCACACCAAAAGCATCTTGCGATCGCCCCAAGGCAATACCAATAGCCGCCACACTCGCCACACCGGTAACTGCCGCTACCGGTAGAGAAACAAAACCATCAGGAATATGCATGATGTGCCCCCGTTTATTTATTTGCACAGAGTAATCATTAAAACTGCGGCATCAAATTCATACAAAACAAAATTTACCCCTTATTTGCAATGCCCTCTTGGGGGATTTTATGCTATTCCTTCAGGGTTATTGACAAGAAAATTTGTATAAAATAATTTACTTATGCTGTTGATTGTAAAAAAATAATAATTTCCTCTTTAGCATTCACAAACACTGTGTCAAAAAATACCTAAATGCAGTATTATAAATCACACATAAATCATTTATTAAAAATAAAACTGCAAATACAAACTTAAAATAATTAATTTGACAAATGACTAATGACCAATGACAAATGACTATTGACTAAAACTCACGAAATACATTTAACATTCGTTGTCGCAAACGTTCTAAAACTGCTCTCTCTTCAGCGAATTCGTCAGCAGCATATAACATTTCATATATTAAAGGTACTCCTAACTGTAATTCTTCCAGAATGTCACGCTGAGTAAACACATCCTGGGGGTTTCCCTCCAGTACTAGTCGTCCCCTATCCATCACAAATACCCAATCTGCCCAGCGATAAACTAAATCTAAATCATGAGTTGCCATAACTATTGTCGTCCCAGCAGCATGAATATTTTTCAAAGTTGACATCAGGTGACGAGTATGCATCCGATCTAGATACGCCGTTGGTTCATCTAACAATAATAATTCCGGTTTTAGTACCATCACATCTGCTATAGAAACTCGCTTTTTTTGACCTAAACTGAGATGATGTACAGGTCTTTGTGCGAGTGATGTTAAATCAAAATCAACTAATGCTTGCTCAATTCGCTGTTGAATTTCTGCTTCAGGCAACCCCAAATTGCACAAGCCATAAGAAATATCTTCTTCAACTGTAGAAGCAACTAGTTGTTGCTCTGGATTTTGAAAAACTACGCCGACTTTCTGGCGTAAATTCATCATGAACTTTCGGTCATATTGTAGTGGTTGACCTTGCCAATAAATAGTTCCTTTTTGAGGTTTATATAGGCCATTAGCTAATAAAAATAGCGTAGTTTTACCACAACCATTTTGACCAATTAATGCACATTTTTTCTTAGCAGGAATTTTTATTGTGAGACCATTCACAGCCGATTGTTTTGCGCCTGAATAAGTGTAATATATCTGCTCAAATGTGAGTAACCATTCCGGCATTCTGACCCCATTCTAATGCTATTAATAAAGCAAAACCAAAAATAGCTTCTATGGTATATCGCTTTGATTGATGATAGCGATGGGGATGCCAAACCCGCAATTCTCCATTGAAACCCCTTGATTCTAAACTTAAGACAACTTGGCGATAGTTTTCTAAACTGCGTTTGAGTAGTTGTCCAATTAACAGTGCTAAACTTTTCATACTAGTAGCGAAAGTACGATAGCCTCCACGAGCCTGCTGAGCAGTCCATAATTCCGAAGCTGTGTTTAACAGCACAAAAATAAAGCGATACATCAGCAATAAAAGCTCAGTCAACAGTACTGGACAACCAAGACGTCTCAGCGTTTGCAAAAGTTCAGTGAAGGGAATAGTGAGCATGACAAAATACAAGCAACAAAGAGAAGCTAAAGCTCGCGTTAAAATTGTCAATCCCAGCCCAAGACCATTATGACTGATGTATAGGTAATAACCACTAATATTTAATCCCGCGATCGCATCATGTTGTATTAAATCTATGTGAGCTACATCTATACCATTAATGGCTAAAGCTGGCAAGCTGGTTAACCAAAAAAAAGTTGCCACATAGATCAATTTCAAATATATTTTGCCCGGAATGCCTGCATAGATCACTGTCCAAACACTCATCCAGAGTGCGATCAAAATTTGCACGCTTGGATGAGCAAAAGCTGTGACGATTAATAAGGCAGTTGCAAACAGCAATTTTTGTTCTGGTGGCAACCATCGCAAGCGATTAGTGTAGGCTAGTGTGTCAATCTGAATTTTCATTATGATGATTTTGACGTTCTGAGCGCCCTTTATATAGTCCAATTACATAGCCAATCACACCAGCACCCGCAGCCGCCTGCACGCTAAATAATAAGCTTTCAACTTCCCCACTTGGTAACTCAATTAATGAATTAAACCAAGGTTTATACTGAGGCTGTATTTCTTTAATTGCTGATTCTGCTTGCTCGTCGGAACCACTAAATTCTGCATCCTTAATTAGCATTATCGGTGTTGCTGATAATGCTACTACTGCTAGTAGCAATAGCCAGTTATTCCATTTATGATTTTGAATTTTAGTCATTTGTCATTTTTTGTTGTTTGTTGGTTGTTGGTTGTTGTTTGAAACAACCACTAACTACTAACTACTAACTACTAACTACTAACCACTAACCATTCTCTGATTTAATCAGATTCAACGTTTCTAGTTCTTGACGGCCATAGTTAGCTAGCCAATTCCACACCAACACTGTTAATAATCCTTCACTAATTGCTAAAGGAACTTGTGTAATGGCAAAGATCCCCGCAAATTTAGCAAAGGATGCCACGATCCCACCTGTAGTTGTAGGAAATGCTAAAGCTAATTGTACAGAAGTCACAAGATAAGTCATTAAATCTGCGATCGCTGCGGCTAGAAAAATTGCTAATCTTTGCTTGCCAGTTGGCATGACTAAGCGATATATCCAAAAGGCAACAAAAGGCCCGACTATCGCCATTGAAAATGCATTGGCTCCCAGTGTAGTTAAACCGCCGTGGGCTAGCAGCAGTGCTTGAAATAGCAGCACTAGACTACCCAGCACTGACATGGCTAAAGGCCCAAATAGCACTGCTCCTAATCCTGTACCTGTAGGATGGGAACAACTACCTGTAACCGAAGGCATTTTTAATGCCGATAGTACGAAGGTAAAAGCCCCTGCTAATGCCAAAAGTAATTTTAATTCTGGTTTTGCTTGAGTAATGCGTGTTAGCGATCGCAGCCCCAACACAAAAAATGGCAGCGCTACTATCCACCAAAATACCGCCCACCCCACAGGTAAAAAACCTTCCATGATGTGCATGGCATAGGCTGGTGCGGCGGCGCTCACTATTTGGTAAAAGCTCAAAATCCCGATGAGGATTAGCGATCCACGTTTAGATTTGATAATGATTCTCGGCACAAACTCTTCCTCGAAGATGTATAAGGATTCAGTTTATATTGACAGCTTCTCTTCTTCAAGTGTGATTATCATTATCATATAAGTTTCATCGATCTTTCACTCAGCACCCACCCGACTCAGATTTTGTATTCGTGGCTTTGCTTTGATACTTAATCTGGGCACATTTCACCTGTAATTCAAGGTTCTGAATCTTTTGTAAAAGCGACACTCCCCAGGCTAGTGAGATCGCAAACTTAATAGTCATACCTAGCAATAGGAGCGTGACTATTCTGGCAGCTTTTTTTTGTTGAGCCTCTCTCTTTTGTTGTTCTTGCAGTCGTGCTTCTACTTCTTTGGCGCGTTCCGCCTCCAATGCTTGTTGCACTTCTTTTCGATCCAATTCTTCACTTTTCGCTAAAAATCGATAATCTAAGTCGCTTAAGCTTTTGCCATGTGCCCAAGTTTGGGCATCAATCAAGGCTTGTCCACGCAAAAGGCGAGATTTATCTTCTTCGTTAGAGGCTATCCAGGCATTGAAGGCTTGAGAGTAGGGGCGCAAGTAAGCTAATTGTTTTTCAACCCATTCGAGGTTGAAAACTTCTTGATAAATTCGGTTTTTTACTTTTATAAAACCCTGCTTTCTTGTCACCAAACCAGACAGCAATAGTTCTACCTGTTCTGGAGTATCATCCACAGGTACGTCAATCCCTTGGAGAATTTGCTGATAAATTCCTAGCAATCTTCCAGCAGATTGTTCTTTTCTCAAGATGCGATCGCGAATTGTCCGTAAATGCTCCGGTTCATCTTGTGATTCCCACTTGTCAATTATGCGCGATCGCACAATACTCTCTACCCAGTATGCTTCAGTGCCAGGAAGAATTTTGAGCTTTCTTGCTACATCATCTAAGGTTGAACTTACAAGTAGCCGACATAGCTTTTGAGTCAGAAAAGGTTGTCCTTCTGTCCAAGCTAATATTTCTTTAAGAACTATCTGGGGATCGCTACCATTTATTTCCAATCCTTGAGCTAGTGGTTTAGCTTCTGCAAATGTGAAGCCATCTATTTCTATAGCTTTACCAATATTAAATGGGGTAGTATGATTTTTATAATAAATTAAGTCTGAAGGTGTAGCAACGCCAGAAATGGCAAATGTAATTCGATTATATTCGGAAGCAATTGCTCGTTGATTATATAAAAATCGAATCAAGCTAAAAAAGTCATCAACGGGAAAATCAAGGCTTTTAATACTATCAATTTCATCAATAAAGATAAACAATCTTTCGTGAGGAAATTGATCTAGTAGTATCTCCGAAATAAATCGACTAAGTTTCTGAAGTAAACAAATATCGCTTTGTTCTTGCCACCAAGCTTTTAAATTGACTTTTCCTAACAGTTTAAAACCCAACCATAAATCACCTATGACTCCCTTATACCACTGCTGGGGAGTTATATTTTCGCAACCAATATTAGTCATATCAATAGTGACGCATCGAAAGCCTTCCTGTTGCAGGCGATGCTTGGTTCTAACCATGAGCGAGGATTTGCCCATTTGCCTACAACTAAGGACATAGCAAAACTCACCCTGCTTTAAGGCTTCATAGAGTTCCACATCTGCTCGTCGCTCAACATAACTAGGAGCATCACAGGTCAGTGTGCCGCCAACTTGGTATCGATAATTGCTCATTGAATTTTAAATGTTAATTTGTTTTGCAGATAAATAAAGAAGTTGGTATGAAGATAGTTTAGAAAATCAATAAAGATAGTCCCATTAATAAATCAGTTTTAAATTTTTTCATTTAAAACTAAATTAACAATAAAACAATTACGTCCCTTTCTTCTCGCTTGAAATAGTGCTTCTTCAGCAGCAGCAATTAACATCTCAGCGGAGTTTTCATGGTTTGGTGTTGCTGTTGCAATCCCTAAACTCACAGTCAGAACCGGAGCAGGAAATCCATCAAAGTGAGATTGAGCGTGGGGGATCGCTAATGCCTTAACCCGATCGCGAATGTTTTCTGCAAGTTCAACAGCAATATCTGTATCAACTTTGGGCAAGATTGCAGCAAACTTTGTCCCTTCATAATGTGCCAACAGATCGGCTTGATATTTCAGGCAGTCGCACATGACATTAGCGATTTTTTGTAAACTGATATTTCCAGCTACATGCCCATGAGTGTCACAGTAAAATTTAAAGTAGTCAATTTCACACAAAATCAGAGTTAGCTGTGAACTTTTTTTCAGCCACAATTGCCACTCCATCTCCAGATACTGTTGGAAGTAGTGGAGATTGACGAACTGAGTTAATGCATCATTTTCATCAATAACAGAGTGTTCTTGTTGTTCTTCTGGCGATAATTTTATAGAAGCATTGACGCTATTTTGCTTGCCAAGCTGCTGGCTAAAATAAAGGCGATACAATTCACAGCTTGGTTGTGCGCGATCGCCATCTAATTGCACCAAACCCATACTTTCAAGCTTGTAAGCGGCGATCGCGTCTAGTTGTACTCTCTCATTAGCAGTTACAACCTGTTGCATAGCTGACATCAATCGTGGTTCAGCTTGGAGTAAAGTCAACAGTTCTCTGAGATGTTGAGCATAAATCCCGGTTGGTGTGGCGGCTGTTCGTAATAACACGTCTAAACTCATTTCTCCCTGACACAGATGATAAAGCGCGAGGTTCACCAGATAGGGATGTCCGCCGATCATCGCTTGTAGTGGTGCAAGCCGTTGTGCTTCTTCCTTGTTTGTTGCCCATTCGAGTCCATAGCGCTGTGCTAAATTTTCTGCCTGCTCTAGGGTAAATGGTGGTAGCGTAATTGTTACCCCAACATTAAAAGGAGATTGATTGAGCTTGAGCTGGATATAAATTTCGGTTGTGTGAACTACCACTAACCGCAGTTTTTGCCAAGTCTGATCCTGCTTTGCCTGTTCGTGCCAAAATCGCAGCATTGGCAAGAAGTCGTGGGCAATATTGGGATGTTCAAAAATCCGATGAACTTCATTCAAAGCCAAGACTACGGGTCTGCTATCAATGTATTGCAGTAGATACCCCTCAAAATAAATTTTGCAGCTCACTTTGCTGCCCATCTCAGCATCCCAAAAATCATCTAGATTGGGAAAGAGGTTCAACTGCCTGCTAACGTTGATGCAGAACCAACGCAAAAATTTATCAAGCGAAGCAAAAATGCTTTCATCCGCTTCTTGAAAGTCCAAATAGACTGTATGATAACCCTGCTCTCTAGCGTGAGCAATCATCCTGTTGAGCAGCGAACTTTTGCCCATTTTCCTGGGGGCTTTGATCCGCAGCAAGCAACCAGGCTGCATAATTTCGTTACAAACCAGTTCTTCTAGGGGAGGACGATAAATGTAAATAGGAGAATCTAGTGGTACAGGACCGCTAGGAAAATCCATTTTGCTGACTAAGACTAAGTTTGAAGAATACTTGGCTGAACTAGAGTTTAATGGCAACTCTTGTTCGGGCTGATTCTTTTGCCTGTTTATCCTATTTTGGGGATATTTCCGAAACACTAGATGCAGGTTCTTTTTCGTGACTCTCTCTCCAAGTGCTTCAGAAAGGTCTTGCCACAACTGAGAGCCTACTTCCTTAATGTAGTCGCTACCATAGCCGGAACCCTGCGCCATTTCAAAGTAGGTCTTGCCCAACCACGATTGATGGAGCACGAACCGCTGAATGGAACTGAGAGGCTTGTCTTGTAGAATTCTTTCTACAGCTTCTAGAAGTTCTTCCACGGTTATTAAAGCTTCAACTAATTGTAGATTCACTTATGCCTTTTTACTTAGTAATAATATACATCTGAAGATTTATTTGCACCAATAAAAAATAACTTTATATGTATACAATTTTTGGTGCGATCGTTGTACAGCAAATGTTTTTAAAATTAAATATTTTTTTTAAGATTAGCGTATACGAAGAAAACAGAGAGATTTCTGCCCAGAGAATATATCATTTTTTTAGTTGACTAATTGATATACATCATATAAATTACTACTTAAGATAGATGTAAATAATATAAAAATTAGTGCAAGTAAGACTTAACCTTTTCATAAGATTTCGAGCTACTGAAAGTCTATGACTTGGCGTAGGTAGCTTATGACTCTGCAAATAAGTCCGATGATTGTTTGCTTGGCTGGCAGGATTGATGACACAACTGTGTAGCTGCGATGAAATAACAGTTTATTTTCATTGATTTATGTTTACTGAACTGTAAAAGGAGATCAAAGCAATGTCCAAAAAAGGATTTGTGCATGCAGCTGTGACAGCAGCCGCGATCGCAACCTTCCTAAGTGTTGATGCTGATGAAGCAGGAGCACATCACGGTTGGAGTGAGTACAACAACCAGCAACCTTTGAACTTGACAGGACAGATTCAACAAGTGAGCTATGAGTCTCCTCATGTGATGATTCAGATCAAGTCTGGTAACAAAATTTGGACATCTGTGTTCTCCTTGTCCTTTTTTTCATTTGAAGATTACTGAATCGGTGTTCTAGCCGATTTATTGATCTGACACAAAGCCATCTCCTCCCATCCAGCGCCCGATTTGTTCGCGGCTGATGTCTGCAATTGGCACAAAATTAGAAAGCTGTCCTTTATAGATCACCCCAATGCGATCGCACAATGCCAACAACTCATCTAAATCTTCAGAAATCACCAGCACTCCACACTCGCTTCGCTCCAATTAAAAATTAAAAATTCAAAATTCAAAATTGAAATCCCCACAATTAAAATTGGGGGCTTGTACCCGAAATTAATTAAAAATTTTTATTTCTTCTTAATTTTGCATTTTTAATTTTTAATTTTCAATTGTTTCGGTCAAATTTACCTGATTATTTGCCAAACAACCAAGATACGACTTGCTAATATTCCTGGCTTGTAAACGGCTTTGGTTCATGTCAATCTCAAATCCAAAATCATTTAAGACTTCCCTTAGGAAGTGAACCCTCTACTCCTTCAACATACCAATCCATTGCTAACTGTTGTTTATCCTCCAAAACTTTACCCTGTGGTACTCGCACTACACCCTTTTGGTCTTTCACCGGGCCATTAAAAGGATGGGCACTACCTTTAATAAATTCCTCCCGCTTTGCCATTACCAATCTCTGCACATCTTGAGGAATTGCTGGATTTAGTGGCGAAATATCAACCATCCCTTGACCAATTCCATACCAAACGTTTTCAGGCTTCCACGTACCATTGATAACAGCAAGGGCTTTATGTGTATAAAACTTGCCCCACTTATTAATGGCTGATGTTAAATGTGCCTTCGCACCAAACCGACTCATATCGGTGTTGTAACCAAAAGCAAAAATACCTTTCTCCTCTGCTAATTGCACAGCAGCAGCAGAGTCAGTGTGTTGTGTCAGCACATCTGCATCTAAATTTACCAAAGCTTGTGCAGCTTCTCTTTCTTTAGCTGGATCGTACCAACTTTGTACCCACACTACTCTCAGCTTTGCCTTAGGATTTGTCGCCCGCAGTCCCTGTGTGAAAGCACCTATCCCCCGAATTACTTCTGGAATTGGGTATGCTCCGATAAAACCAATGATATTAGATTTGGTCATCTTGCCAGCAATCATACCAGTTAAGTAGCGGGGTTCTTCAAAGCGTCCCAAATAAGTGCCGACATTGGCAGCACGTTTGTAACCCGTACAGTGTTCAAAATAAACATCAGGAAAGTCTTTGGCAACTTTAATTGTCGGATTCATGTAGCCAAAGGAAGTTGTAAAAATTAATTTGTTGCCATCTAATGCCAGTTGACGAATAACCCTCTCAGCATCAGCACCTTCACTGACATTTTCTATAAAAGTAGACCTCACTCTTCCTTGAAGATTCACTTCCATTTCTCTGCGTCCGAGGTCGTGGGCATAAGTCCACCCAAAATCACCTACAGGTCCCACATAAACAAAACCCACCTTCAATGGTTCATTAACTGCTATGGGTGATGTCCTTGGTGACACTCCACTCTGTGGATTATTAGATTTTCTTTCAGTACAGGCAGCAATGGTAAAGCTAGCTCCTGTAAAAGAGGCATATTTGATAAACTTACGACGATCCATATCTATCGCTTAGCTGTACTTAGTTAAAAATATCTCTCTGGTTGGTAGCAGATGCAGTTTAAGATTATATATTCGCTAGATTTTAACTTTTTGTTTTTGCCACTAACAGACCATTTATAAAGTAAATCTTAAGTTTGTAGTGGCGTGTCAAATCTAAAATGATGCATTATAGCTTTCTTGTGGGATGGGCTTCTAGCCCGCCGATGAGGGATTTCCAAGAAATAAATTATCCCGGATTGTGGGGTAGACCGGACAGCCTGCCCCTCAGATGTGACGGGTGAGGACACCCATCCCACAAGAAAATTTGGGATGTTTTTTTATTTGGAAGTTCCTAAGGACGGTCTAGAAGCCCATCCCACAAGATTTTTCTAATGCACAAAATTAGGGTATCTAAGAGTTTGAAAACACGCCCTAGGGGGGATCAAACAAAATATTTGATACTTTTCAGACATCCTCTAACAATTAAAAAATTTAATCAGTAGGGTGAGTAATACTCTCCCTACAAATAAATTACAATCCTTAAACTTAGTTACCTGAAAAACAAATACCGCAAGCCAATTAGTAATAAAAATATTCCATACAGCTTCTTGATCATTTCACTACTAATAAAAGGCTGATTTGCAAACAAAGCCCCAAACAAGTTTCCAATTATAAGGCCAACTGCGATAATTACGGCATATTTGATATTGAGATTACCGTTGCGATAGTAAATAATAGCAGCCAAAATACCTATTGGTAATATTTGAGCGGCAATGGAAGTACCAGTAGCAAACTTTTGATCCAAACCAATTAGCAGCACCATAGCTGGCACCATAATTGCACCACCGCCGATACCAAACATACCGCCAGCTACACCTGCGACAAGACCGATGAGTAATAATTGAAGGAGTATATTAGACATAAAAAATGATTGTTTGATTGCTAATTATAAATTTATTTCCCTTGATAAGATAGACTTTGCTAACATTCCATGCACACCTTTTTGCGGAGTATTGACAACCTGAGTGATGCGAAAGTTTACCGCCAAACTGCACAATACATAAGCATCTTCTGGTGATATTCCTGTTAAGTTTACCAGAAAATAAATCATATTTTTTAAAGCCTGATCTAAGGCTGCATCTAAAGTTTGACCAAATCCCATTGTGATGATATCTGTATGAGTTTCAGCCATTGGTGTTGTCAGTTGCAAATCCTTGCGAAGTTTTAATTGAATAGTACCGTTCATGGATGTCTCAATGGCGGTGACGTTCACTTCACCATCTCCCTGTGCAGAATGTCCATCACCTATAGAAAACAAAGCACCAGGAACGAAAATAGGCAAAAATATTTTTGAACCCGCTTGTAGTTCACGGTTGTCAATATTACCTCCATAACAACCAGGAGGAATGGAAGAACGTTGCGTTTCTGGAGTGGCGACACCAAGAATGCCAAAAAACGGTTTCAAAGGAACTTTAATACCACTGTTTACAGGAAATTCAGCAACATTGTTTTCTAAATCAAGGGGAATGAATCTCAAAGCTGGTTGATTGAACTGCTGTGGTAACGCTCCCCAACCTGTACGAATAGCATTGAAACCAATGGGTAATCTAGGTTTAATGGCTTCTAATTTTACTTCCAAAACATCCCCCGGTTCTGCCTCCCGCACATAAATTGGCCCTGTCAGCAAATGGGGACCATCTGCAATTTTGCGTTCTGCTAGCAGATTTTGGCAAATATCAATAAATTCTGATGTGATAAATTCGCTTGGTGCTTTGTCGTAAATATAGTAACCAGTATATGTTTCCACATCTACTGTATCACCGGAGTCAACAATCAGTACTGGTTCTAATAAATTAGAAAATCCGCCTAGATGTACTGTATTTTTAGTAGCTTTGAGAATGTGATGAGCCATTGCCGCTGTTGTAGTTACTTCATAGATATTAAATAAAATTTATACAAATCATAGCTACATTACAATCTCTTGAGAGTTTACACTTTGACACAAACCTGTACTTAGGTTTACTAGGAATTAATCATATTTACTAAAGTTAATCTTTAAGTTACAATTATTTTCTTTTCTAAATTTGTTTCATACGGTCAAGAAATCTAGGTAAGTTTTAATGTAGTGCAAGCTTCTTAATCTATGCGATAAACAAACCTGCACCATGCCACCGATTAGCTTCATTGGCTAGAGTTGGGTGATATACTCTGTGCAATCTGCCAGAAATCGGCGGATGTGATTGGCGATCGCATCTCCCTCTTCTTCTAAGGCAAAATGTCTTGCAGATGAAACTCTATGTTTTTCAAGTCGCGTTGATAGGGATGAGCACCTTTGGCAGGAAAGATGAAATCATTATCTCCCAGTAAACTTTGTTGTACTGAGAGTCTTCTTACTCCATTTAAGATAGCGATCGCCAGATGTCCAAAGGCGATAAAAAATGCGGGCGCTCTTTATGAGCAGTTATGGTGAGCCAATCAATTGGTTATGACGCTGCTAAACATGTGAAGGGACGCAAACGGCATCTGACGGTTAAAGCTATTTCAACTCATCTACAACATTTATGGGAATCAAACGGAGTCTATTTGAGCAGAAAATCAAATTGTTGCTGAGACAGGTACGAGCAACAGTACAACGCCATATCAGTATCATCATACTTGCAGTATTGTTCTTGGTGACGGCAATATTGCCCAGCACTGCTCATATGGTTACAGGAAATTTGCTCGCTCAAGCTTCGCTGAATGCCGAAAATTTGGTAGAGCAAGGCAAAGCTTTATATGAAGCTGAAAAGTTTAATGATGCAGTCAAGATTTTGCAACAAGCAGCCGCCGCCTTCGCTGGCAGTGGTGATAAATTAGGACAAGCCATGACTTTAAGCAATTTGTCCTTAGCTTATCAACAACTTGGCTTATGGAAAGAGGCAGAAGGTGCGATCGCCCAAAGTCTTAACTTATTACAAAATTTGGAGCGATCGCAAGAGCGTGCGGGAATTCTCGCGCAAACTTTAGATGTTCAAGGGCGCTTGCACTTGACACGGGGACAAACCGAAAATGCTCTCAATAGTTGGCAACAAGCCGCTGATATATATAAAAAATTAGGCGATCGCGTTAAATTAGTTCGCAATCACATTAACTGTGCTCAAGCATTGCAAGTTTTGGGCTTTTATAATCGGGCTGAAAATATTTTAGATGAGGTAAAGCAAACCCTCCAAAACATTCCAGACGCATCTGTTAGAGTCGAGGGATTCCGTAGCCTCGGCGACGTTCTCCGATTACTGGGTAAATTACGCGAATCTGAAGAGATATTGAAAGAGAGTTTAAAAGTAGCGGAATCCTTGCGTTCCAATCAAGTTATTAGTGAAGTTCTAGTTAGTCTAGGCAAGACAGCACGCGCACAAAAAAATCCCCAAGCTGCTTTAAACTTCTTCCAACAGGCAGCTGCCTTATCACCTCCCATTAATACGCGCATCGAATTACTGTTAAATCGATTCAGCTTGCTTTTAGAAACACAGCAATTTCGCGCTGCTACAGATTTGTTACCGCAAACTCAGTCAGAAATTAATAAATTACCGCCTAGTCGGATGGCAGTTTACGCCCGGATTAACTTAGCTCAGAATCTAGCACGATTAAAAAAAGAGATCAAAAATCATAGTAACAAAAACATAAATACTCCCTCATGGTTGGATATTGCCCAACTATTAGCACCAGCAGTCCAACAAGCAAAAAGTCTGCAAGACAAACGAGCAGAATCTTATGCAACGGGTACTCTTGGCTCATTGTATGAACAAACTGAGCAGTTATCCCATGCTTTTGACCTGACGGAAAAAGCTTTGTTCACAGCCCAAGCAATTGACGCACCAGATATTACTTATCAGTGGCAATGGCAGTTAGGACGTTTACTCAAGCAAAAGGGAGATATTAAAGGAGCGATCGCTGCCTACCAAGTAGCATTTCGTACTCTCCAATCTCTGCGTAGCGATTTAGTTGCCATCAATCCAGACATTCAGTTTTCCTTCACAGAAAGTGTAGAACCAGTGTATCGAGAGTTGGTAGATTTGCAATTGCAAAGTAAAGGAAACCTCGAAACCACTTCACAAAATCTCACCCAAGCTCGTGATGTAATTGAATCGCTAAAGCTGGCAGAACTGAATAACTTCTTTCGGTCTGCCTGTTTGGAACCAATTGTAAAACTTGACGAAGTGTTGTCTCAGGATGAAAACGCAGCTGTCATCTATCCAATTATTTTGCCAGACCGCTTGGAGGTCATTCTGACCTTGCCTGGTCAAAACAAACTTCGCCATTATACAACAAAGATACCCCGCGATCAAGTAGAAAGCATTATCACTTCTCTGCGTTCATCTCTATTGGATGTCGCTGGAACTTCTCAAGTCAAAGAACAATCTCAAAAGATATATGAGTGGTTAATCCGACCAGCGGAAGTAGAATTGACCAATAGCGGCATCAAAACCCTAGCATTTGTACTGGATGGATCTTTGCGGAATATCCCGATGGCGGTTCTCTACGATCGACAGCAGCAGAAATATCTAGTAGAAAAATATGCGATCGCTTTAACTCCGGGTTTGCAACTTGTTAATCCCAAACCTTTGCAACGGGTTGAATTAAACGCTTTAACAGCGGGAGTAGGCAAAGAACGCTTCGGTTTGCCTCCACTACAAAACGTAGCACGGGAACTAAAAGTAATTCAATCTAAGGTATCCAGAAGTAAAGAACTCCTCAATCAGGAATTTACCCAAACAAATCTGCAAAAGCAGCTGCAATCAACTCCTTTTTCCGTAGTTCATCTAGCAACTCACGGCGAATTCAGTTCAGATCCAGAAAAAACCTTTATTCTTACCTGGGATAAACTGCTCAAGGTCAAAGAATTTGATAAATTAGTGCGAACTAGCGAAACTAACAGGTCTAGCAACATTGAATTACTCGTACTCAGTGCTTGCAAAACCGCCCAAGGAGATAAGCGAGCCGCATTGGGATTAGCTGGAGTAGCTGTGCAGGCTGGAGTACGCAGTACACTGGCAAGTTTGTGGTCAGTAGACGATCAATCCACCGCCTTCCTCATGAGTGAGTTTTATCGACAGTTAAAGACTGGGATGACTAAAGCCGAAGCGCTTCAGCATGCCCAACTAGCTGTTGTTGCTAAAGAGAACAGTCCCTATTACTGGGCTCCTTACGTACTATTGGGGAATTGGCTGTAATACCAATACTTCTCGAATAAGCAGACTTGATTCTCCTTTATGGTTTGGGATGCATGTTAAAGGTGAAGGGGTAAAAGATGAATATCCGTCCCCACAAGTGCCAAGGTTTTACCAGAGTTAACCTGTAGACCAACAGGTTCACCAGTGCGATCGCTTGCCTGAGATTGATTAACGATATTTTCTGGTGCTGACCCAAATTGCAGACCTAGGGGTACGCTAATCGTCAGCAAAGAATTAGTTTGGGGTGCAGTGGCACTAAACTCTGCACCATCAGCAAATTTGATGCTATTAGCTGTAGTGGCAATAAAAGACCCACCGATATTTAGCGAAGCATTGCGACCAAATACAATTCCATTAGGATTGATTAGAAACAGGTTAGCTGTACCGTTGGCTCGAATCAAACCATCAATATTAGAAATAGACTTACCCGTGACTCTGCTAATGATGTTTTGAAGATCGGCAGCATTGTTAAAGTAAGCTGTAGTCCCATTAGGGACGGAGAATTCCTCAAAGCTATGGAAAAGGTTGCTTCCCGCTTGGGTTCCTCCTTCAATGATGTTGGTATTGCCATCGGGAGTAACGCGAGAATTATTTGGGAGAGTGCGATCGGGGGTGATTTGAGCGAGAGCACAATTTCCAGAGGTGATTATTGCTCCTCCCACTAATAACCAATATCCCCAATTTCGAGCGATCGCGAACATAAACACACCTCAAAAAAGTAATTATTCGTGATACGATACTTTTTGACGGCAGATACCTTACGTTGCTAAGAATAACTTTTGGCAACTCCCTGTATGTGCATTGTTGCAAATGCGCTCCAAAATTATCTTTGCAGATTGTAATGCCCAACGATTGATGCCCCTGCAAATTCTTCCAAATTAACAGCTTCTAACAATTTTGCCCAATCTTCTGCCAGCACTCGTGAATCTGAATTGGTGTTTCGCAGTTGAGCTAAATTAGTTACAGCATCTTGCCAAAGATAATTAACAGCATAGACCTTGTATTTACCTGGTTTTACTGTTTTTAACTGACTTTCAAGGCTAGTATTGAAAGGCACGCGTTGTATCCATGCTTTCACATACAAATAATCAGATGTATTTTGCGACTCACCACAATAAATTTTGAAGTACCATTGATATTTACTGTTTGTTTTGAGTGCGTATTGTGGATTTGATGGTAGGTTGATGCCAATAATACCAGCCTGTTGAGGCAGCGAAACCAGTGTGCGGTAAATGTCTTTGCCAGATTCATCCTGAAAAATAAATTCTCCAGAGCGTAGATTTGTGGGCAATTGTGGCAAATAAACCCAAAAAGTGGGATATTCAGAAACTGTTAATGCTAAGAAAGATTTTGATTCTTCTGGTGTTTCTTCTCCAGGCACTAAGGCTGTGAGAGGCTGATTTAGGTTGGGACAACCATTGCGTCTTGCTCCGCCTTGACGGCGACCAATGGGTGCGCCATTCCGTGGAAACTTCAATTGGCTGAGGTTGTTTTGCGTGCTAGCAGAACGGTTTGTAATTGGTTGAGCTACCTGTGCTTGAACTTGTAGAGGATTATTCACAAGACTCAGGAGAAGCAAAGGGATAACGCAAGCAAGTTTCATCTGTTTTTCAGGTTGGTTATTCCTGACCATAACGATTTTGGATGTGGTAATTGGTTATTTGTTAGTGGTTAGTGGTTTTTTGTTGGTTGTTGGTTGTTGGTTGGTGGTTGGTGGTTGTTGCTTGGTGGTGATTTCCTTATTCATCACTTCCCCCACAGCCCCCAACCCCAGAGGGGACCCCTAGCCCCCACTTTCCCACTCTCCCCATCTCCCCATCTCCCCTTTCCCCTTCCCCTTATCCACACGCTTGCAGTAGCTGTAAACATAAATACTAAAGCAGGTGGAACCAGTGGTATCCACCCTGCCTGTGTAAAGATGCTAAAGCAAATTCCAAATAGTGTCAAAAGCCCTGTTACTACTGCTAACCCCAAGTGCATTGGTTTTGAGAAACACCACGCTATGATTCCTCCTACCAATGACCATCCCAAAACCCAAACTGCTTCCACCCATCCAGACCACCACCACAATAAAGCTCTACCATCGAGAACAGCACTAAGGATATGGCTGATCATATGGGCTTGCACAAACACTCCTGGTATTTTCTTGTTGGTGACAGGAGTTTTCCAATAATCACTGGTGCTTGGGGCAGTAACGCCAATCAGAACGATACGATTCTTTAATGAGTCTAGGTTAATCCGGTCATTCAAAACATCTTTGAGAGATACTGACTCAGCAATATTTTCGCGATCGCGCAAGGAACGATAATTTAGCAGCACTTGATAACCTGATGCATCCACCCCTTGATAGCCGCTAGAGTGTTCTTTTAATGGCTTGAACGCAACTTTGCCAATTTGTAAATACCCTTGGCTTGTAATATCTGCGATCGCACCTTTGGAAAGCAAATAATGCCGTGCAATCTGAAGGTTAAAAGCATATTCTGCGGTACAGGGAGACTCCACTGGCGGATTTAATTGCAATAACTGGCGACGGAGAATATCACCGCTATCTACGACAAAATCACTAAAGGTTTGGCGGTTTTTTGGGACTTCATCAGGAGGGTGAATGCCATCAGATGCATCATCAAAATCAGCAGAAACTTTGCATACTGCAAAAATCCGGTCATCTTGATTGAGGCGAGTGGCTAAATTTGGATTATCGGGATCTACAGAAAAATCACGATAAACATCTAAACCAATAGTTGTTGGTTGATATTGTTCTAGTTTTTGCAAAAGTTGCAGAAGTGCCAGATCCGATAGTGACCCTGTTCTCTTCATTTTTTGCTGGTTCTGATAATAAATGTCTGCTTCATCAACAGTGACTATTAACAGGCGCGGATCTAACCTTTCAATTGCTGGTTGTATCTGCATTAAATGGTCGTATGCTTGCAATTCCCAAGGTTGCAACATCCCTAGATGACGCATTCCCATTACCAATGCGGTCACAAGTATACTTGTGATAATTATGGTCAGAAAATTCTGTCTGGGCTTGGTATTTTGAATAAATAAATCTTTCCAAGTCGGTGGTACTGTATTCGGGTGCTGAAAAATTACTGGCAACCAAGTGGCATTGGGAAATTTATCTTCCAACCCTTGCAGCTTTTCCCTTGCTTCCCGCGATGCCAAATATAGAGATTTACCATCAGCAAAAGCTACCAGAAAATACTTTAAAAATTTCTGCGCTACCTCATCGGGTATTGGTTCCCGCATGACAATCATTTGCGGTATTTGTAAACAGGCAAGCTGTCGCGCTAATCCCAAACCATCACAAGAGTTAAAAATCGCCAGTTGCAACCCTTGTGCGATCGCTCTTGTTAAACCATATCTTAATTCGTCAATTGTTAAACTATCGCTTTTATTGATATAAATACGACCAGTACGATCGGCAGTTTCACTATGTCCAGCAAAAAATAGAATATCCCATTGCTGCCACAGATAATTATTTAGCTCTTGGCGTTGTGGTTCTACTAAAATAACTGTTTCAGAATTTGGTAAACTTTCTAGCAGTTGACGGTCTGGTTGAATGTTAATTCCAGTACTATCACCTAGAATCGCTAAAATTCTAACTTTGGGTTTACGTGATGGTTTTGGAGGAGTTTCAAATGCTGTGGCAGTGAGGGCAAATTCCGCAAATGGGTATCTATCAAAAAAATCCCACTCTTGCCAAGGGAGACTTTGTAATTGATGATTGTCGGTACGGATTAATACTCTAATTGTTTCATCTCGTGTTAATTCTTCCCGTAATGTGTTGTTGATCTGGCGAAAATCTGCGGATGCTAACCATTTTTGCAGGCGATCGCTCAAAATTTTGGCTGTTTGGTGGCATTCTGAAATTCGCTTTGTGATAGAGCCATCATAAATAATTTCTTGAGGTTTTATGCGACTAGGAATTCCCAAACTGCGATAGTTCAACTGCCACTGATTTAAGCATGTAACCAAGTCGGGATATGGTGGGAGATTACCAGTAATTTCTATTTCCGGACGAGCAAAATCTGAACCAATCTCCAGTGTCACCCAAAATCCCTGATGTTCTAAATCACCATCCAGTTTGAGAACAACTAACTTCGTCATATACCCATTTGAGATTTGGAGGTTTGTATGATCTAATTCACCCTATCAAACACTGAAAATATTGGAAATTGTTTTAACATTGTTTTAAAGTCGTAATAATTTAATTATGATTGTTAAAATCAGCACCAGTATTTTTTTACCGTGCTTCAAGCTATAAAAGCTTCTGTATGGCTGACATCGCCCAATATCACTTTCACGCTAAAACGTTCTCCAATTTCACTACTAAAGTTTAATTGAATACTCTTAGTGTTTCTAGCAGTAGCTTGCATAACAGCTATTCCTTTTTCATCTAACACCATTAGCTCAAGCTCTTCTGGGAGATAATTTTTACCTCCAAGTGGACATACTTTCGCACAGATATTTATTTCTCGTTCAGAGGCTGGTATTAATCCTACTACTAAGGCGATTGGTATACTTTCTGATTCTTGTCCTAAGTCAAACAGTTTGCCCTTCTGTATGCTAAAGTTTGAATTTTCTAGATCGAGAGCAATCAGGCGTTCAGCAGATCTAAATTTCAAAACTAGCTCAGCTTGTTGTTGCGAATTCACAAGTGATTCTACAGTCTGCCAACCAGTATCAATAACATTCTTCAGCCACTGGCTCAAATTAATTGGCGGTGGTACAGATGTGATGAATCGCGTCTCTACGGTAGGTTGAGTTAGATGTAACAAATCTGCGAGCGATCGCAATTCAGTTATAAGTAACTCACCGCTTTCTGGAACAGTTTTCACAAATCCTAGCAGAGTTGCTTCCATAAGTGATTCGTCAAGAAGAACGGCCACGTAGCCAATTCTGTCTGAGCAAACCTCTGGTGGAAAGTAAATCATTTTTTGAGCTGGTAATACCGGACGACACTCTATCTTTCCCAAACTAATAACTTCTAAATCAGCAACATCCATGAGACTTTGCATGACTGGATTCCAAACAGAACTAGTTTCCCAATTCGTTTCAATTCCCATGCAAATGAGGTAAAATCTTACAGCATATACTGCCAAAATATTGAGATAAACCTGTTTGGCAATATTCGGGTTGCCATACTTGGTTAGTAACTCTTTTGCTTTAGTATGAGCCTCTAAGCCAAGCGGTACAGTAAAAGTTAAAGATTCTCTTGAGTTTATCATTACTTATTCACCTGTTCATCAATTTACTTAGCGATCGCAGTACTCTTTTAACTGAGAGGAAAATTTATTTATACATCGGTAATAAAAGCTGCTAACAGTGGAAATTTTGATTTCAAATTCTGCTGCAATTTCTTTCCAAGACTTTCCCCATATTCGTCGCTGAACTAATGCTTGAAAGTTAGCTTGAGGACATTCTTCTATATGTTCATTTTTGAAAATATCTTCTGGATCTAAATCTATAAATTCTTTCAGTATTTCTCTTAGGTCTTTTTCTTCTTC
The DNA here is from genome assembly GCF_013388695.1 of Fischerella sp. Classification (NCBI taxonomy): domain Bacteria; kingdom Bacillati; phylum Cyanobacteriota; class Cyanophyceae; order Nostocales; family Hapalosiphonaceae; genus Fischerella; species Fischerella sp. Next base: position 6,526 of record NZ_JACAEU010000107.1, on the reverse strand, counting down.
GGCTTGAGGAAGATTTTCCCAATAAGTAGTAGTTACTTTTACTACTGAAGGATGCTCGTAAAATTTACGAATAGCGTCTTTAAAAAATCGCCTTTCTAAGAGAAAATTAACCCACGCCATCACGTTAGCGCGTTCTGGTTCATACTTGTCAATATTTTGGCAAATATACAGAAACAGTTCCTGACGTGCTTCATTATAAATATCTTGATAAATACCTGAAAACTGGCTTCTTGAAGGACGCCAAAGATTGCCAGAGTCGACAATGGCGTTAACTAATTTTGTTAAAGCAATCTGCCGTTCCCAAGAACGCGGTGGATATTGCTGTGCTGTTTTCGCTAACTGTAGTAGATGAGAATCTAGTTCATATCTCCTCGTCATTTGAAACTCCAAAAGTTTTGGAAAAGCCGAAGTTGAACTTCTATTTCTCTCTCGCGTTCCTGTGTAGCGCTTTCTGCAAAACAACTATATTTGTTACAAAGGTTTACATAATCAGTTTTTACAGTTAAGTGTAAAACTTTGTAACAATAACTCAGGCTTTGCAGAAAAGAAGCCGCAGTGACGAGAGAAACATGTAGAGCAATGTATTGCTTCAGAAAGAGATTGAATTAACACTACATAGGTTTTGTATCTACCGCAATACTTGTAAGTCAAACAAATAAAACTAAGACTTACACCCAAATTTTCTCTGCACTTTATCTCTCTATTTTTCTACGTCTCGAAGGCTATTTATTTTTCATAACGTTTGTAGGCGATCGCTCAGCGTATCAGCCAAATGAACATTGGTCTATTTGACAATCAATATTTCAATATCAGAGGAAGACAATGACAAAAGTTTTGACAATTTCAGATGAAGAACAAGTCTGCAAAATCTTGTTAAAATGCCTGGAGGAAGAAGGATTAGATCAAATCTCTGAAGAAAATGATTTTGTCGGTACAGAGAAGATAGGAGAACAGCTATCAGATTTCGTGATTTGCGAAATTAGAATGCCAAATCTCAATGGTTACGCCGTTCTAACCAATTTGCATCAAGGCTCTCTCAAAGCAATTATTCCCTTGATTTTTCTCACTGCTAAAGCTAGCAAATCCAAGCGATGCCAAGGTATGGATCTGAAGGCAGGCGACAACCTTACCCAGGCTTTGCAACTCAAGGAATTACTGCGGGCGATCGCTGTCCGCCTAGAAAAAGAAACAGTCCTGACAAGCTGGTGTGCTATTCAATCACAGCAAAGTCCAGCACCAGAAAATAGCGAAATTGAGGAAGGGGTAACTTCTCAATCGCTCTTTCCTTACAGCCCTCAGTTGCAAGAAGTATTCAACTTTATTGAAGCTAATTATCATCAACCAATTGGGCTACGTGATGTTGCCCAGGCGGTTGGTTACTCCGCAGCTTACTTAACCGACCTAGTACGACGCCAAACGGGACAACCACTGCATCGTTGGATTATCCAGCGCCGGATGTCAGCAGCCTGTTCTCTACTGCAAGAGACTAACCAGTCAGTCGAGCAAATTGCCGAAGCAGTGGGCTATCGCTATGTAGGATGTTTCTTTCGTCAGTTTCGCCAAAGCTTAGGAATGACTCCTCAAACTTGGCGAAACGCACAACGTACTCAATCAAACACCAAACACAACTGAAGAAATATCCATTTTCAATAGAGCCTGAAACGGGAGCATCTGCCACGCAAAACCGCACACAAAATATATAGTATTGCATTGGCGATCGCCTAGATCTCTACCTACGCTTACGACCACCTTTTTTTGCTGTTGGAATGAGTCCTGATAGTAAATGCTTACGGCGCTCACAACCAATGAACTCAAAAGACAGAATTCAATTGTGATACTTCCTTTGAACAGCCCTAGATTGTATCTCAAACTCCGGAATCTGCTGAAGTCGAGTTTTACTTAAATTGTACTGCTCGCAGACTAAACTGATACGAGCTTGTGAACTTTTGACTTCATTCACTGAATGTGTCAGATTACCCCGAAAATAAAGTAAAGTGTTGGTTTGAGGCTGAATCTTACCAACTTTGCGATCGCGCTCCTGGAGTACCAGTTCTCCTCCTTGCAAATCAGGCGGCACTTGGACGTAGAGTACACTCACAATAGTTGGAATAGCCATAAACTTACCTGGTTCAGAAAGGCTACAGTCAACGTGTGGCTCTACACAAGATCCCCCCTCTATGACTAGGGGATTGAGATAAAATGCATTGCAGGCAGACATCAGCGCAACTCTCAAATACGGTTGAAAGAAGGGAAAGTGCCGTTCAACTTCACTGATGCTTGAGTTTTTAAAGACTATAGAGAATCCCTTCGTTCCTGCAAAGCTTTCGCTTAATTGACTCGCTGCTAAATAGGGGGAAGACAGGATCTGCATTCGCAAGGAGTCCAGGTAGTCAAGAAGGAATGTTTTTGACCTGAGCCAGTAATACGAATTTGGGATTATTGCCATAGTTTCAATTTATATTTATTAGTTTGACATAAATCCTTACTCTCTCAGTTTTTAGGTTCCTGCAATTGCCTAACAAGATGATTTCCTAGCTTCATCATGTAAGTATTTCTTTTATGTGAAATTGAACTATTGCCATTAATTTGAATCCATTTTTTTACTTCTTGATACCGAACGATCTCGAAAACTTTCTTAGGTGGAAATTTTAAGACAAGAGGTTCTTGTATTGAAGTTTCTTTGGGTTGAATAATTCCATATTGAGTTGGTATATATATTTTTTTGAAGCTGCGACAATTGCCCCCAAGGCTAGCATAATCCCAGCCTTTCATCTGTTTCAAAATGCTGTAAAAGCTTGACGCTGTAATGCTGGTACAGAAATTAGCCAAGGGATTTCGTCCTACTTGTGCTTGAATATTCTCTTCTGCAAAATCAAAAACCCATTGTTCACAGGAATCTGGAAAAACTATTTCTAGTTGATAAATAACTTTCCAACGACAATGTTCTATAAAAAGGGAATCTTTTTTTTCCATGAAAAACTGAGGCAAATTTAAGCATACTTCTTCTTTAATTGCCTCTTTCATCTCATCGAGATTATAATTATCTGGATTGTCGTCAATTAAGTTACTCCCTACCTTTACTGGCGAAAAATCCAAGTTTTCTCTATCGTCTTCCACCTTTGTGACAAATTGACTCATCTGTTTGAGATGACTAAACTCGCCGTTTTTAAAGGCTATGATGTCCCCTGGATCGAAAGCAAAGACGTTGTCTCCTATTTCTGGATAAACCATCCTTACATCTTTACAAAATTGTTCTCGCGTTACTGGGAATACAATCTGGTTTAGCCAAGATGAGCCATTAATTAATTTGAAGCCATTGGCTCCGGGAGCGATCGCCTTTGGTTGAATTAAACTGATTTGCTCAAGCGACTGGCTGTATTCAGAGTAAGGAAAGGACAAACTCTGATTAGTTTGGTAGTTAACCTCTAGCATTGGCTGCCAAGTTGCCAATAAGAAGTCAATTTGTGGATAGTAAGATTTTACAGAACGAATTGTATCTAGGCTGACTACCGTATCTACTTGATTCCAGCAAACCCCTGATTTATCGGCAAATACTATGCCATATTCAGGGACGCGGTTTTCTGAACGGGTTGCCAACAGACTTGTGGAGCCAAGCTTAACTTCACTAAAGTCATTCAAATGATAGATTTGAGAATATCCCAATTGACGAAGACAAGTTTCTATCAGTTTGTCATTAGGAATTAGGACATCAACTGTTTTCGGTAGATAGGCAAGAGAGCGAATGTCAAAGTGATCCAGATGCTGATGGGATATGATTAGTAAATCAAATTCTGGAAGTAATTCATGAATTACTTCTCGCTTTGGACATACATCCTCGATTCCTTCATTGTGTGGATCCCAAAGCACTGGATCCATGAGAATTTTGCAATCTTGCGTTTCCACAAATATTGAAGCATGTCCAATCATGTGAATTTGCATAGCTCACCTCTGTTGTTACTAAGGGTGGTCTGGCAAGTCAACTCTGCCGGGTTAAAAATTCACCACGTCCCCGTGTCAGTCTCCACCCGCCAATTTTGCGTTGGTCGAGTAAGAGTGCGATCGAAAAAATTAATATAGGATACCTTTGTTACTCCCTGATGAATTGAAAAATATCAACTCAAGCCAAAAGAGGCTCCTGGGTTAGCAAAAGCCAAAGTATCTAATGCAGAATTGTGGCAGGGGAAAGGTGTTGTGACTAAACCTAACGCTCGATCGGCCTGGATCAATCCGTAGCCACTGGCATAGTCAAAGCCGATGTCAAATTCTGGAGTGCTTGGATCGTCCATGTCAAGAGCAGTTGCTTCCTGGATTGAGTAGATTTCGTCAGGAGAGAGATTGGGATTAGCATCAAGCATTAGAGCGGCCACTCCCGCTGGATATGCGACTGAAGCTGATGTTCCAGCAAAGTTGGGGTAATTGTCTGAATCTTCAGGAATGTCGTCTCCAAAGAAAGTGGTATTAACGCCATCTGGAGCTACAAATGCAGGCTTGCTCCTCCAATAATCGGGAATGAACAAGCGATCGCCATCTTGATCAAACAAAACTGGTGTACCGCCAGCCGAAGAAAAAAACCGTAGTTCACCTGGATCTGTTCCAAATGCTGGAGTTTCAAGGTATGAAATTGCCCCAACTGCCGCTGCTCCCTCAGCATTGGGATTCCCAAAAATAGTTCCGCTAGCAGTGTCAAACTCGTTAATTTTAAAGTTTTTGCCTCCTCCAAACACTATGTACTTCATCAAATCAGGGTCATAACCACCTTTTTTTGAGATTGCTAGGTTAAATTCACTTGTCTGTCCTTCATTGTTAAAGGTAAGAACCTCTACTGGATCGTTACCAATGTTAGACTCGGTGCTGCTAGCCAAAACCTTAGTACCGGAACTGTCATACAAGAAAATATCGAGATCGTTGAGAGAACCAGCACCACCACTAACCGAAGCGAAAGGAGAGTCCCATTGGAAAGAGATATCAATTCCAGCACCTGAGGGAATTGTAATGCTCTGGAATGTATCTACTCCAGATCCTGGTTCAAAATCATGGAACTCTCCCCCTGAAGTCGGTTCAATCACACCACTAGGATTAAAGGAACTTTCATAGGAGCGACGACCTTCGTTACCAGCAGAAGCAAAAAAGGAGACAGCAGAGTCACCAGGTCTAGACGATATTTCATCAATAGCCTGAGCTATAATCCCATCTTGGAACATAGGTTCATGGATGATACCTACATCAGATACTATGATGTCAGCTCCAGCATCTGCTAACTTAAAAATGGCATCAGCAAATTCTTCAGGTTGACCCGGGCCTGATGTATGAAATACAAAGTTAGCACCAGGAGCCACATCATGAATAAGTTGCATGATGGCACGACCTTCATCTTCGCCCACACCAGGAGCATCTTCTAGCACTTTAATACCTGATGGCAAGTCACCACTAGCAACATCAGCTTCTGCTCCACCAAGATTATTAAAGCTGTCCGAAATCACACCTATTGTGACACCAGTTCCATCCACACCAAAGAGTTCGCGAGCTTTGTCAGCATTAATAGCTATAGCACCTTGACTTTCAACTAATCCCACATCTTGGCTAGGTGTGAACGTAGACAATTTATCTGTAGGGTTCATTTTCTCTTTGCCTTAGTCTCGTTTAACGATGTAGTATCTTTCCTGTAATTAATTAGTTTTTACTTTGAAATCCTTCATAAAAAAACTCTTAAATTACGGGAAAATAACCAGTTAGTGTTTAGAAAGTAAACCCAGTGAACATCAAAAACCTTCTACCAAAGCTCACTGGGTTAAAATAGCTTAGATTTTCAAGTAGCTACTAGAAAGCTAAGCTTATGCTTACACTAATCCTTCAGCACTACGCTTTTTACTAGCACTAAACCAAGAACAGCTTTCTTCGTACTCTCTAGAACTATACCTGCAACTACCGCCTGCTACTGTTTCTAGATCTGCCTCAGATAATTCTCCACTAGTAGTTGCTGGAGCCGGGTTATTTGGCAGTACTAAGTAGATCTTGTTTGCACTTTCCTGGATTACTTCAATTTCAAGCTCTTTTGGTAGTTCTTCTTTTGACTCTCTCGCATAAACTGCTCTGGGATTGCTGAGCAATTCTTGCTTGAAGGTCTCATTTTCCCAAGCCTGCTGAATGAGCTTCTGCTCAAACTCAAACCGAGTGTTCATTGCCTGAGAGACGATTTTTTTCAGTTCTTCGTGCATTTTCTTTTCTCCTTACTTACTTATGTCAATTTCGAGTTGACATTAACCAGAATATCGATGCATAAACTAAACAGTCAATGCGAATTATTTAGGAATGAAATCTAAAAAAATGCGACTAAATATCTGAGAATATAAAACGTAAATTGAGGAAAAATCAAACAATAAGAGTTCATTTATAAAGAAAATCCGATTCCCAGGGTAAGAGCATCTCAATCAGGCTTGACACAAGGAATCAGAAGAATCTAAAGTGTTGCTAATGAAAAAACAATTGAGAACCTGAACCATATAATTGTTATCCATAGCAGTGCGTT
>NZ_JACAEU010000106.1:0-40509 GCF_013388695.1 Fischerella sp. | reverse complement strand
GGGTAAAAAACGAACCCAAATCTTAGTAGAGAAGACTATTTTCCTCTTTGTGTCCCTACCCTACGGGAAGCCGCCCTTGCGGTCGTCTACGCTGCGCTCGAGGGCAAGCTTAGTGTCTTTGTGGTGAAAAAAGAATTATTGAAACACCAAGACACTAAGACACCAAGAAAAATCCATTTCCAAGACTCACACCTTGACAGGGGCAGTGGTTAGTGGTTTTTCTAATCACTACTATCTACTATCCACTATCCACTAACTAATTTATCGTGGTTTTAGTTGTCGCATCGCAGTTGCACCGATAATTAATCCTGCTATCTGCGCCCAATAATTAATGCTAGTCAGTGGGTTTACGCCACCAGGAATGCTTAAACTACCAATGCCATAAAACAACTGTTGTACCAACCACCAAAATGTATAGAAAACCGCTGGTAATTGCACAGGTATAAATACAATCAGCAGAGGCATAACTGTGTCAATTTTAACTTTTGGAAACTTATAAACATATGCCCCTAAAATAGATGCGATCGCACCATTCGCTCCAATCAATGGTATTGTCAAACTAGGGTCAGCGAGAATTTGTATTATCTCTGTCAGAATGCCACACATGAGGTAAAACCCTATAAACTGACCATGTCCGAGAATTTTTTCCAAATTTCTACCAAAAACCCACAAAAATAACAAATTACCTAATATTTGGCTAAAACTGCCGTGGATAAACATTGCCGTTAGCAGAGAAGTAGAACGCGATAACAAAAATATCCCAGCAGCTAAATTACTAGATAGTACATCGCCCATAGCACCATTCATTTGTGCGGGAATCAGCCCCCAATTGTAAACTAAATTGCCTAATATACCCTCAATCTCTAGCTTCAATTCCCACAAAAATAAGGCAATGTTAATACCAATCAGCCAGTAAACAATAATCGGCTTTTTACGTGTGACAATAAAAATGTTATCGCTAATAGGAATCATTGGAATTAGTCAATAGTCAATAGTCATTGGTCATTGGTCATTAGTCATTTGTTAGTGGTTAGTGGTTAGTGGTTATTCTCCCCATCACCCCATCTCCCCTATATATGGCAAGATTGGAATCAGATTGTCGCGCATTCAACTAGGCGAACCAAATGCTGGGAAACACACTTGTTGGACGATACCAAATAATCAGCCATTTGGGAGGAGGGGGATTCGGTGAAACTTTTGTCGCTTGTGATACTCAATTACCTGGTAGTCCTAAATGTGTTGTCAAGAAACTTAAACCCCAAGCAACAGATCCTGTAAGCTTACAAACAGCAAGACGATTATTTGATACGGAAGCCCAAGTTCTCCATAAATTAGGCACGCACAACCAAATTCCTCAGCTTTTGGCATATTTCGAGGAAAGTGAAGAATTTTATCTGGTACAAGAATTTATTGAAGGTCATGACCTTAGTCAGGAAATTACATCAGGAAAACCCCTAAGTCAAGACCAAGTAATTTCTCTTTTAGAAGAAATTTTGCGAATCTTAGATTTTGTCCATCGACAAAACGTAATTCACAGAGATGTCAATCTCTATAACTTACTTAGACGCGAGCAAGATGGCAAGTTAGTTTTAATTGATTTTGGGGCAGTTAAACAAATCACTACTCAGGTGATTAACCCTAACGGTAAAACTAAATTTACCGTTGCGATAGGCACTCCTGGATATATTCCTAGTGAACAAGCCCAGGGCAATCCAAAATACAGCAGCGATATTTATGCTGTAGGTATTATTGCTATTCAAGCACTGACTGGTTTATCTCCTGACCAATTTGAAGAAGATGCAGATAGTAATGAAATTATTTGGCAAAATCATACTACCGAAGTAAGTCAGGAGTTCGCCCAATTTTTAGACAAAATGGTGCGCTATGACTTTCGCCAACGCCACCCTTCGGCAACCGAAGCTTTGCAGGCGTTAAAAGAATTGAATAATCCTAGTTCTCAGACAATCGCTTTAAATATTCCTTTTTCTAATCAGAATTCTATAAAAATCAATAAACCCAAAAAAAGTGTATTGATAAAATTGCTGAGCGGAGCGATTTTAGCAGGATTAGGTACAGCAGCGTCAATATACATTTTTCATACTATCAATTCTGTTAACGCTACAGAATTATACAGGCAAGCCAATGTGCTTTATGAATTACAGCGTTATCAAGATGCTTTATCTGCCTATGAAAAAGCAGTAAAAATTCGACCAGATTATGCTGATGCTTGGAATGGCCAGGGCAATGTGCTGAATGAGTTGAAAGAATACAAAGCAGCACTGTCAGCATACGATAAAGCAATTCAAATTGAACCTGATTATTTAGAAGCTTGGGTAGGTCGGAGTTTTGTATTAAAAAATTTGCAACGATACCAAGAAGCAATTGCCTCTTTTGATAAAGTTTTACAACTTGAAAATAACTCTCCTAAAGTCTGGAATGCAAAAGGAGAGGTTTTAAGTAAATTAAAGCGATACGATGAAGCAATATCAGCTTATGAACAAGCAATTAAATGGCAAAAAGATGATTATGTAGCTTGGTATAATAAGGCCTTGGCTCTGCAAAATTTAAAACGTTACGAAGAGGCAATATCAGCATACGATCAAGCTGTTGAAATTAAACCCAGCTATGCAGAAGCATGGTATCAACGCGGTAATGCTTTAGTAAATTTGCGACGTTATCAAGACGCATTTACAGCATATGATAAAGCCGTACAATCAAATCAAAGTTATTACCAAGCATGGTTGGCAAGAGGCAATACCCTGATTAATTCGCAACGCTATCCAGAAGCAGTTGAATCGTTTAACCAAGTCATCAAATATAGCCCCAACAACTTTGAAGCATGGTATGGAAAGGGCTGGTCGCTACATCAAATGCAACGCTATGAAGAAGCGATTACAGCTTACGACCGAGCAATTGAACTGAAGCGAGGTAATTATTTAGTATGGTACAACCGGGGCAATTCCCTATACAATTTAAAGAAATATGAAGAAGCGATCGCCTCTTACAACCGAGCAGTACGTTACAAACCGCAACACTACGAAAGCTGGTTTTCCAAAGGCAATGCCCTATTTAATTTGCTGCGTTATCAAGAAGCGATCGCCGCTTACAATGAAGCCATTAAATTGAAGCCAGATTACGAACAAGCGATCAAAGCCCGTGACGTCGCTCAAAGTCAGTTACCACTCCAAAACCCGAATCTACCTACTGTTCCACCTACACGCTGACGTTAGCAACTGGGGTGCGTGTACAAAAAGAAGGTGTTGCGATCGCAACACCTCTTCTGAGCATGGGATGATTTTCATAGTTTGGAATAGCGAATAAGCTTTTACCTTTCCCTTTACCCTTTATCCTTGCCTCTATTTTAATATGCATCCTCAACCTCAAGTTGAGCCACTGTCACAGCATTGAAAGCGAAAGCAGCAACCAATGGAATCGGACATCTTAGCCAATAGGTAACGAAAGCTGCAATCATAGTTGCAATCACTGCTGTTATCGACCAGACACGTTCCTCAGAGGTTAATCCCTTTTCGGCTTTAATTAGTCTGAGAACTTGTGCTGGAATTGGTTCAGGCATTACTGCACCGGGAGGAAAAGCCCAATAACTGTTACTGCGTTCAATAAATAAGTCTGTCCAGCCATTGTCTTGGCACCATTCTTCAATCCATTGATCAGAGTAATGTTTCATATTCGGCCTGCCAATTCGATTCAAGAAATCCAGCATAATAGTTAGAAAATTAATGAATATAATTTTGTTGGTTAATCTCGATGATTTATGAATTATCTTTTAAGTTAATGGTTTGGATAAATGTTAAACTTTGTTAAGGAATAAATACACCTCATAATAACTCTTAAATGACCTTTTTCTTTAATAATCAGACTAACAGGACTTTGATTATTCTCGCAGCGAATGAAAATAAACTTAACTTAGGAAATTGTAAATAAATATTTCGCAACAAATAAGCGAGTTAATACTATCAATAAAGGCAGAAACCAAAAGTATCTTGCAGGCTTATGCTAGCGGGGTTAACGCCTATCTTGCCAACCATCAAGATAGCGCCTTGAGTTTAGAATATGCCGTTTTGAAATTACTTAACCCCAATTACAAACCCGAACCCTGGCAACTTGTACATACACTCACTTGGGGCAAAGTCATGTCCTACGATCTAGGCGACAACCTAGATACAGAAATTGAGCGCAGCATTTTACTCAAAATCCTAACACCACAACAAGTAGATCAACTCTTTCCCCCCTATCCAGCCGACTATCCCATTATTGCTGCAAGGGGCAATGGGCATCGGGCAAGGGGCATCGGGCATAGAAAAGATCCAGAGAAGACTATTTTCCTCTTTGTGTCCCTACCCTACGGGAAGCCGCCCTTGCGGTCGTCTACGCTGCGCTCGAGGGCAAGCTTAGTGTCTTGGTGGTGAAAAAAGAATCATTGAAACACCAAGACACTAAGACACCAAGAAAAATACATTTTCAAGACTCACACCTTGACAGGGGTAGAGAGGGAGGGTTAGCGATCGCAAGATTAAGGATTGGATTTTGACAATTAGGTAAAAAAGTAGTTGCAGTGGGAGATGTACGCGTTTTGCAGTAGAAAAAGATCTATGTTTTCACTGGAAACTGCTGATGAAATCATCAATGGGAATGGCTGTCATGGTCATTACTTTCACACTACCACGCGACGATAACTCAGCTGCTACACGAGCCATTGTCTGGTTGTCTGGCCCTTCCACAATATTTACGAAGTCGTAGGGGCCTAACACAGCGTACTGAGATATAACTTTCACCCCCATTGCTTCAAATTCCTTGTTAACTTCTTTAATGCGGTGTGGGTGAGTTTTAATGGTTTTGGCACCCTCGTCAGTCAAATTGCTCAAAAGAATGTAAGTAGCCATTTGAAACCTGCCTTTTTCAACGCTTAAAATCCGGATACTCCCCTGCCATTTTCTATATGAATATACTCATCTCCCACTACCGGACTATTTAGAAAGTCAGGGAAATCAAATCATCTGGCAAATATACCACACACGCGGTCTAATCCTCTCAAAATGAAGGTTTGGGTCTTTGAATCTCATTTATGCTTCATCAGAGTTGAACGCGATTGATTATTATCAGCAAATTGAATTGAACACGGTGAAAACTGAGATTGACAGTCGCAAAAATTTATGAACCTTCACCTTTGCTAACCCACTTTTAGTCTAATTCAGTTGACTATTAAAGTCACAGAATATTGCAAAATTCAAACAACTCTTATTAGTACATTCCGCCAAGAAGATGAAAACAGCATCAAAATAGAAGAAAGATCTGGGTGTATCTTCCAGACCACTTAAAATTAGAGGGTGCGATGAAAAAGTGTAAGATTTGTGGTAAGACAATACGTCCTACCGAACTTCATATTGGGTGTGGATTGTCAGCTCTAAATCCATTAATTATCAATTCTCCAACACGTAGTCGTACACCAAAGCGTACTTGTCCAAAGTGCGGCAGAGAGGTGAGAAGTCCGAGGAAAAGGCTTTGCCACATCTGTCGTGGTGATAAGTAAGTTGAGATGATTATCCGATACAAAGCCCCTCACTTACCTATGAGGGGCGATCGCGGAGGGACGACTAGGGGCGGTTAGGGGCAATGGGGTGCGATCGCTCTACCAAAAGCATTTCTCTCTCATCACCAATACTCAGTACACAGATAAATACAAGTCTATTACTAAAGTGGTGGTAAGCTGATTTTTTGGGTGACATCACCACTACTGAAGTTGCGCTCATCCGCTAGTATGTAACAAAGAAGAGTTGAGGGCAAGGAATTTTACTGGTGATGCAAATTAAACAACTAAGTGCAAAAGCAATTGGTGGAAATTCTCAAACAGGCGTAAAAACTCATGAATTTTTAGGGTGCAAATGAAGCGTGTTGGTGTAATTGGTGGCGGACAACTTGCCTGGATGATGGCAGGGGCGGCAAATAAGTTAGGAGTAGAATTGGTAGTGCAAACTCCTAGCGCTAACGATCCTGCTGTTGCGATCGCTCATGAGACTGTTTTCGCCTCAGTTGATGACGCAGCGGCTACAGAAATATTAGCCACAAAATGCGATATCATCACTTTTGAAAACGAGTTTGTTAACCTTGAAGCTTTATCGCTGTTGGCAAAAAAAGGTGTTTGCTTCCGGCCAAGTTTAGAAGCATTAGCTCCACTTTTAGATAAATATCATCAACGCTGTTATTTGCGTGATTTAGGCTTACCTGTTCCCGAGTTTTTTGACATTGATGGAGTTTTAAAAGAGAATACCAAAGATGGAACTCAAGAGCTAGGAGTTTACAGCCAAGAATTAGGAATTGAAAATGAGAATATTTCTAAATTTTCACAAATTATAGAATTAGATTTTCCTCTTGTTTTAAAAGCTCGCCGTCATGGTTATGATGGTCAAGGTACTTTTATTGTTAATGATATAGAGACTCTACGGCAAAAATTAGAATCTGCGATCGCTAAAAAATCTATCTTATCTCATCCAGCTTTTTTATTAGAAGAATTTATCCCATTTGCACGGGAGGTGGCGGTAATTGCAGCGCGTTCTGTGCGTGGGGAAGTGGTGATTTATCCAATTGTAGAAACTCAACAAGAAGAACAAGTATGTCGACGGGTAATTGCCCCAGCTAATATTTCACCACAAGTAGCAGCAGAAGTTGAGAAGATTGCTCGTACCCTTCTCAATAGCCTAGAAGCTGTAGGAATTTTTGGCATTGAACTATTTATTACTGCCGATGATCGAGTATTGGTGAATGAAATTGCACCCCGGACTCACAATTCTGGACATTTTTCTCTCGATGCTTGCGAAATATCTCAATTTGAGCAGCATTTGAGAGCAGTTTGTGGCTTACCTTTGGGAAACCCAAATTTGCTTTGTCCATGTGCTATTATGGTAAACTTGTTAGGCTACGAAAAATCCCAAAGCAATTATATTGCTAAACGCCAACAACTGGAACAAATCCCTCAAGCTCACATTCATTGGTACGGTAAAACCGAATCGCGTCCCGGTCGAAAATTGGGACATGTTACGGTATTGTTAAGTAATCAAAACAGGGATCAAGCAATGGCGATCGCCCACACTATAGAAAACATTTGGTATCCCAATTAAATTCACAAAAAAAATCAAATTCAATACCCACAAAATTATTTTAAAAGCTATAATCAGATTAATTGCACTGCGACGTTGGTGACTGCCAACAAGTTTTGTGATCTATGACTTGAAAGTTAAGGGAACCAAGCAGTTTTCGTGGCAGTAGACCGGGCATGTACCCGGAAACTTTAAACGAGAAGCACCGGTGCCCACCTGGTTTATCCAGGTCAAAAACTTAGGTAAAACGGCGTTGCGGTGAATTAAAATTATTAGCTCCCTCAGTCAATTAAGGCTTGGGAGCTTTAATTATTAAGTAGAGGCAGAATGAATAAATAGGTGATAGGGGATAAGTGACTAGGGACTAGGCACTTGGGGCATAGGGCATAGGTAAGAAAACCAATTCCCAATACCAAATCCCCGATCCCTAATACCCCTTTTTGTATCAATTGATTCTAAATTGTTGAGAAACAAGAGTTAAGATCGCAAGATTGGGATAAATTGTGATTAAAGCTCTAAGAATATTGTTACAAAAATTCATTAATACCGTGTTTTCAGCCTCGGTCTTTAAATTAGATAATGGTTTGACGTTTATTCATCAAGAAATTCCCACTACTCCTGTAGTTGTGGCTGATGTTTGGGTGCGTGCTGGTGCAAGAGTTGAACCAGAACCTTGGTTCGGCATGGCTCACTTTTTAGAACATATGATATTTAAGGGGACTGCAAAACTTGCGCCGGGAGTCTTCGATCAAAAAATTGAAAACAGGGGTGGGGTGACGAATGCAGCTACTAGCTATGACTACGCCCATTACTGTATCACTACAGCTTCTCCTTTCCTAGAAGATACTCTGCCTTACCTGGCGGAACTGTTGCAGAATGCGGCTATACCAGAAGATGAATTCTTGTGCGAACGAGATGTAGTCATAGAAGAAATCCGCCAAGCACAAGACGATCCGGACTGGATAGGATTTCAAGCACTCATCCAAAGCATATATCAGCACCATCCTTACGGACGTCCTGTGTTAGGAACACAACGAGAACTTATGCAGCAGTCACCAGAAGCAATGCGCTGCTTTCACCGCAATCATTACCAACCAGAAAATATGACGGTAGTGGTTGTTGGGGGAATTGGCGAGGAATCTGCTTTAGAGTTAGTCAGCAGTACATTTCAGAATTTTGGCGATCGCTGCTGTGACTGTCCGCAAGTTCCAGAAATTGCAGAACCAATTATAGCAGGAATTCGTCGTCAACAATTGGATTTACCACGGCTGGAACAAGCACGGTTATTAATGGCGTGGATTGGGCCAGGAGTTGAACAACTCCGCAACGCCTATGGTTTAGATTTGCTCTCAGTATTACTTGCAGAAGGACGAACATCACGCTTAGTACGTGACTTGCGAGAAGAACAACAACTAGTGCAGGGAATATGCAGTAATTTTTCCCTACAAAGAGATTCAAGTTTATTTACAATTACTGCTTGGTTGGAGCCAGAAAATCTTGAACGCGTCGAGTCCTTAATCCGCCACCACTTGGATGATTTACTCACCTATGGCATCAGTGAACAGGAATTAGCTCGTTGCCAACGATTATTATGTAATGATTTTGCATTTTCTACAGAAACGCCAAATCAGCTTGCTGGACTTTACGGATACTATAACACCATTGCTCAAGCAGAACTAGCAGTGACATATACAGAAAAAATTAAGTCTTTTGATACCCAACAACTGCAAGAATTAGCAAAAGAGCATCTTTCACCCAACCATTACGTGGTTACGGTACTTAAACCCTATTAGTCAAGAGTCCAAAGTCAAGAGTCAAAAGTAATGACTCTTGACTCTTAGCTCTTGACCCTTGACCCTTGACTACAATATGACAACCTCCTTACAAAAATCCCATATCCATCGCACTGTATTAAACAATGGCATAGTGGTACTCCTGTCAGAAAATCCGACAGCAGATATCATCGCAGCGCGGATTTTTATTCGTGCTGGTAGTTGTTACGAAAGCCGAGATAAAGCTGGATTAGCACATTTGCTGTCTGCTGTGCTGACAAAGGGATGTGATGGACTTTCGAGTTTGGAAATAGCTGAACGTATAGAGTCTGTAGGAGCAAGTTTAGGTGCAGATACAGCTACCGATTATTTTTTGCTGTCTTTAAAGACGGTAACATCAGATTTTGCAGAAATTTTAGCATTGGCAGGGCAGATTTTGCGATCGCCCACATTTCCAGAAGCCGAAGTTGAACTAGAACGACGCATTGCCTTACAAGATATTCGTTCGCAAAAAGAACATCCATTTAGCATCGCTTTCGACCAACTGCGGCAGATCGTGTATCAAGATCATCCCTATGCAACCTCAGCGTTAGGAGATGAATCAACCATGAGCCACATAACTCGTATGGACTTAGAGCGGTTTCACCAAACCTATTTCCGTCCGGATAATCTAGTAATTAGTATTGCTGGTCGAATTACACCAGATGCTGCTGTAGCAGTGGTAGAAAAAGTATTTGGTGATTGGCAAGCGCCTGTTGATACTCCACTGCCCACACTAAATTTACCAAATCTCACCGTGCAACCGCAAGTGGCGATCGTACCCCAGCAGACGCAGCAATCAATCGTCATGCTGGGTTATCTCGGAGTAGCAGTGCACTCTACTAACTACGCAGCCTTGAAATTGCTATCTACATACTTGGGAAATGGGCTTTCCAGTCGATTATTTGTAGAACTACGTGAAAAGCGGGGTTTAGCTTACGAAGTATCCGCGTTTTATCCTACACGGCTTTTTCCCGCAGCATTTGTAGTTTACATGGGTACCGCTCCAGAAAATACTCAAATAGCCCTTGCTGGACTGCAAAAAGAAGTTGATTTACTATCTACCACCCCACTTGCAGAAGTAGCACTACAAGCAGCCAAGAACAAAATATTAGGACAGTACGCCTTAGGTAAACAAACTAACGGTCAACTGGCTCAGCTATATGGATGGTATGAAATTTTAGGGCTAGGAATTGAATTTGATCGAGAATTTCAAGAATTGATTGCGAATATTAGTATTGCTGATGCAATGACAGTAGCTTGTCGATATTTACAGGAACCTTATGTATCTCTGGTCGGTCAAGAGGAAGCGATTAAGAGTGCAATTTCTTCCTGATATCAACTTTAAAAGACCACTTACTGATTGCTTTTTACACCATTTTGCCATAAGAGTATTACCATAATCAGCTATACCAGGGGCAAATTCCAATGAAAAGCAGCATGAAAACCAGTATCTTGGGTTACTCCAGTTTACTAAACCCATCGATATGCTGTATGTGGGAAAGGAAACAGAGGTATAAATCATTATTGGCGATGAAAATACTGTTATTTTCCCCTGTACCTCTGCTTCTTTGCTCCTCTGCTTTAGTATCAGTTGCAGCACCTTCACAACAAATTGCCCAAGTAATTGCACAAGCTAGCATCAACCGTCCCACTCTTACACCAGGTAGTCAAGGGCAAACTGTATCAGAACTTCAAGCAGCGTTGAAACTTTTGGGCTTTTATACGGGTACAGTAGACGGAGTATATAATGAAACAACAGCCAAAGCTGTTTCTCAGTTTCAACAAGCAGCAGGCTTAAGTGCAAATGGCATTGTTGATGCAACTACTTGGCAAAAACTTTTTCCAGGCGAAGCGATCGCATCTTCATCTCCTACTCCTTCTGCCACAAATTCCGCCAGTAGCTTTCCTGTTCCGTCTCAGACTGGGAATAACTCTACACCAGTCTTAACTCAAATTGGCAATAATTCCACATCTGTTTTCACTCAGACAGGGAAAAACTCCCCAATCATTGCTACTCCTCCAGAACCAACACCCACAAAACCTCCTAGACAAGCTGCACCTGCTAATTCTCAAAAAAAGCCTGTAACACGCTCATCGTCTGTACACACCGAACAAACCACCCGTACGCAACAAACTACGCGCACCCAACAAACTGTCGGTGTTCAATACACTTCGCAAGGATTGCCAATTTTACGTTTAGGAATGCGCGGTTCTGAAGTTGCGAAATTGCAGCAAAAACTGCGAAAACTTGGTTACTTCAGAATTAATGCTGATGGCAACTTTGGCAAGGAAACCGAAACAGCGGTGAAAGACTTACAAAGCCGCTACGATATTAAACCTGACGGTGTAGTTGGTGGCGCAACTTGGGAACTTCTACTGCAACAGCATTAGTTGTTAGACTTTAAGTTTATCACTCAAGGTTGATGTAGAACTTCAATTCAATTTCAAAAATTGTTACAAACCTACAGAAAATATTGTGGGTAGAAATTTTTTTTGTTTGTTGTTTGTAATTGGAATTGGAGAAAAAAATGAATCCCAAAAAATATCACGACCCCAGCACACCAGGGTCTTCAGTTCATGGTAATGGAGAAATTACTGTAGATGCAGGGCCTGATACTTCCTAAATCCCAATACGAGATTTTAATTAAATTTTTATAATTGCATTGTTTTCACTTCAATAATATATACTCTCAAAAATTTTTTCTCACTCCCCCTTGACTCTCCAGTTTACTGGAGATTCCAGAATGGAATTACTTCATAGAGGGAGGATTGAAACATGACGCTACAACTAAAAGTTCCGAACATGGCTTGTTCAGCTTGTGGAGAAGCGATCGCAAAAGCCATCCAAGCAATTGATCCTACTGCTACGGTTCAAGCCGATCCGCAAACAAAGCTAGTTAGCATCGAAACACAGGCATCCCAAGCAGCAGTTCAGGAAGCAATTACAACTGCTGGCTATTCAGTCGCATGAGATTGAACTGGGTGCATGCAAAGGAGCAATTCAGTCAATAACCCTGCCCTATAGATTTGACCTCCTATTCTCTCCGCCTTGCTTGGCTGAAAGCGTAGTCCTCCGGAGAAATCTTGATGGAAAATACCACACTTAAACTGCGCGGCATGAGTTGTGCCTCTTGTGCCAGGAGTATCGAAGACGCGATTAATTCTGTTCCTGGTGTTAATGAATGTAGCGTAAATTTTGGAGCAGAACAGGCAACGGTTGAATATGACCCCAGAACAACCGATTTACAAGCTATCCAAGATGCGGTGGATGCCGCTGGCTATTCCGCCTACCCACTCCAAGAACAGAATTTGGTAACGGGAGAAAATAATACCGATAAAATTGCTCATTTGCGTGAATTCCGCTACCTACTGCGAAAAGTTGTTGTGGGTGGGGTAATTAGCGTTGTGCTATTGATTGGGTCGTTGCCCATGATGACAGGCTTGGCTTTGCCCTTGATTCCTATGTGGCTGCATAATTCTTGGCTTCAATTTGTGCTGGCAACGCCTGTATTGTTTTGGTGTGGTGCAGACTTCTTCAAAAATGCTTGGAAAGCGTGCAAACGCCACGCTGCCACAATGGATACCTTAGTTGCCCTTGGTACGGGTGCAGCTTATATCTACTCCATTTTTGCCACAGTTTTCCCCGGTTTCTTTACGGCTCAGGGATTAATGCCTGATGTATATTACGAAGCAGCCGTCGTGATTATTACCTTAATTCTGTTGGGACGGTGGTTAGAAAATCGTGCTAAAGGACAAACCTCTGAAGCGATCCGCAAGCTCATGGGTTTGCAGGCTAGAACTGCGCGTTTGATTCGCAATGGACAAGAAGTAGATGTCCCTATTCAAGAGGTACAGATTGGCGATATCGTGCTTGTTCGTCCTGGTGAGAAGATTCCTGTAGATGGAGAAGTAATAGAGGGAACATCCGCAATTGACGAAGCGATGGTGACTGGGGAAAGTGTGCCCGTCAAAAAGCGACCAGGAGATGAGGTAATTGGAGCCACCATCAATAAAACTGGGAGTTTCAAATTCCAGGCGACACGAGTTGGAAAAGATACCGTATTGGCGCAGATTGTTCAATTAGTACAGCAGGCTCAAGGCAGCAAAGCCCCTATTCAGCGATTAGCAGACCAAGTAACAGGATGGTTTGTGCCTGCGGTGATTGCGATCGCTGTTCTCACCTTCATAATTTGGTTTAACTTCACAGGCAATCTGACCATGGCACTCATCACAACTGTTAGTGTCCTGATTATTGCCTGTCCTTGTGCATTGGGTTTAGCTACTCCCACTTCTGTCATGGTAGGAACTGGTAAAGGAGCCGAAAACGGCATTTTAATTAAAGGTGCTGAAAGTCTGGAACTGGCACACAAGATTCAAACGATTGTGTTGGACAAAACCGGAACCATTACTGAAGGCAAACCAACAGTCACGGATTTTGTGACAGTAAGCGGTACTGCCAATGCTAACGAAATCAAACTTCTGCAACTAGCAGCATCTGTAGAACGCAATTCCGAACATCCAGTTGCAGAAGCGGTTGTGAGATACGCCCAATCTCAAGAAATAGAGTTAATAGATGTGAGAGATTTTGAGGCGATCGCAGGTAGTGGTGTACAGGGTATTGTTGCCAACCATCTCGTACAAATTGGTACGCAGCGCTGGATGGAAGAATTGGGCATTAAAACTCAAGCCTTGCAACCAGACAAAGAACGCTTGGAATATCTAGGTAAAACAGCTGTTTGGATTGCGATTGATGGAGAAATCCAAGGATTGATGGGTATTTCTGATACGATCAAACCTACTTCTGCCCAAGCAGTGACAGCTTTGCAAAGACTCGGCTTAGAAGTTGTGATGCTCACAGGAGACAATCGTCGTACCGCAGAATCCATCGCCCGCGAAGTTGGTATCAAGCGCGTCCTTGCAGAAGTTCGCCCCGATCAAAAGGCGGTGGTGATTCAGTCTCTGCAAGAAGAAAGGAGGGGGAGATGGGGAGAACCGGAGATGGGGAGAAAGAAGAATTCTTTTCTCTCCCACTTCTCCATTCCTCCACTCCCTCACTCCAAAATTGTGGCAATGGTCGGTGATGGCATTAATGATGCACCAGCATTAGCGCAAGCAGATGTGGGAATTGCAATTGGTACTGGTACAGATGTGGCGATCGCTGCTAGCGACATCACCCTCATATCTGGCGATTTACGAGGTATTGTCATTGCTATCCAACTTAGCCGCGCCACAATCCGCAACATCCGTCAGAACTTATTCTTCGCGTTCATCTATAACGTTGCCGGAATTCCCATTGCGGCTGGTATTGTTTTCCCCATCTTCGGTTGGTTACTAAACCCGATCGTTGCTGGTGCAGCAATGGCGTTTAGCTCAGTTTCAGTAGTCACAAATGCTCTGCGTCTGCGTAACTTTCGAGCCAAAGCGATAGCATAAAGAGGGTGCAAATGTTGAGTAATAAGGTAATTATCGGTAGTATTGCGAGTTTAGGATTAGTGTTTGGTATTGCTGAGGGTCAAACAATGGCACAGATGACCCATGAAATACCAACAAGCGAAACTTCACAGACAACGCAGTTTCGACGTATTGAACAACCACTGTGGGTAAAAGGTGCAATTACAGCCGGAGGCTTAGCATTAATTGGACTGGAGTTATGGTGGTTCCTCCTGAGTAAGCTGAAGTCCCAAAAAGCAGAAGCTCATAACGGCATTCAAGAGGTTAACATTACCGTAGATGGAGGCTATGAACCCAGCCGTATTGTAGTTAATGGAGGTCAACCCGTCCGGTTGAATTTCCTACGGCGTGACCCCAGTGGCTGCTTAGAGCAAGTCGTGTTTCCCGATTTTCACATTGCCCAAGAATTACAACTGAATCAGATTACCCCAGTTGAGTTTATACCTCAACAACCTGGTCAATACACCTTTGCCTGTGGGATGAATATGTTTCGCGGTGTCTTAGAAGTCAAAGCCACTGGGTGATCTGGTATTAAAAGGAATCGCAACCAAGGCGAACCCAGTTTAATTCTCTAGTTCACTCTGTCGTTGATAATAAATTAATAAAAGTTATCTAACCAAATACCAAATATGTTAGTCCAAGAACAGCTAAAACAAATCGGTACAGTAGCTAAAGAAAGTGGCGTACCAATTAAAACCATTCGCTACTATGAAGAACTCGGTCTACTCAAAGCATCAGGGAGAACCGAGGGTGGATTTAGATTGTTTGATTCGGATACTTTGTCTCGCTTGAACTTTATTAAACGCGCCCAAAGTCTTGGTTTAACTCTATTAGAAATTAAAGAATTTTTGAATGTTCACGACCAAGGAGAATTACCCTGCGAACATGTCAAAGCTAAGCTGCAAGATAAGCTAGTAATTATCGATGAACAAATCCAGCAACTTCTCATCCTGAAATTAGAATTAGAAGGGCTACTTTCTGGATGGGAAACAATACCTGAAAGTTCTGAGCAAACAATTTGTCCTATTATTGAACGAGCTTAAATAATTTGACAATCTATTTATTACCAGCAGATAGACTGGTTAACCAGTTTATCTGCTGATTTTTTGTTAAAAAATTATTTATTTTTAAATACACTTAAAAAAAATGACTATTAACGTGAGTTCGACGGGACTAAAAAAGGCAGGAGGTAGAGCAGGCAAATCTTGTGGGTAAATGTCACCTTCGTATCTCCAGCTTGAAATGCCATAGGCACGAGGTTAGAAGTATTGGGTATATTCTAGAAAGCCGTACCTGCTTTTCTAGCAAGCTGTTCGAGTTGCTTATCAGCTTTCAGACTCGTAATAGTTCTCTTAAACTTCTTGTACAGGCAGCAAATCAACTTTCAAGTGGCGAGACAAACGACATCAGCAACTTACAAACCCTCTGTCTGACTTGTAACCAAAAGAAAATAGACCACATCGATCCCCGCTCTAGGCGTTATTTTGCACTTTAGATTAGGATAGATTGTTAGTTTCTGACTTTTATGCCGAACAAGTTAAATAGCAACCCCCTAAACTTCACTAAAGTTAGTCTGAAGCTTATCTTTGGCAGCTTGATTTTTATGGCTGTTTTAATAGCAGCTTTTCCGTGGTTGTATGAAATCAAAACCAAAGCTGGGATCAATATATCCAAAAGTCGCCACGCAGGGCCTTTTTTTGAGAAACACACTCGCGGACTTTTCAAATGTGAGTGGCTTTATCCTTACCATTGCGATCGCTCTCCAAAATAAGAAATAGGGAAACACAGGCAGATTTTGAAAACCTGCCCGTACGTCGAGTTATTTTTACCTTTGTGTCTTTGTGTCTTAGTGGTGAAAATTTAAACCACAAAGGCACCAAGACACCAAGCAAAATCTTAATTCGCACCTCAACAGGCCTACCCTATTTGACTCGACCAATAACTAACATCAACAGCTAACCTTTGTCCTAATTTCAACAAATGACGGTATCTAGTTGTATCCTCGCCATTGGCGATCGCCATCTGACATTGGGGCAAAATCTTATTGTATAAACAACTAAAGTATAGTTCCTGGGAGCGATCCAAGGTGATGCCAACATCTAGCTGATATGCGACATCAATCAAGCTTTCCAAGCGTTGCATCTCTGCATCAAATGTACCATTAACATCGTGTAACAATTGCCAAAGCGATCGCAAAATCAACTGTTCTAACATCTGCTTGCCTTCGGGGATATTTAACCGACAGCGCAGGTGTTTGGCTTCGCTAGCGATCGCCTTTAATTCGAGGATATGACTTACAGTCAGTTGCGGTTCGCTGATATCTTGCTCTAAGGCACGCAATGTCGTCATACACCGATAACTCAAAGCAATCTCCGCTGCTACTTGCAACTCTTGCGGTGCTGCTAGTCCATCCCGCTGGAATGCCATCAACACACCATAATTATCTCTATAAGTCTGGGTATATAGTTGGTCTAAGCGTGTCAGTGTTTCTTGACTTAGCAATCGCATCAAGCGGTGACGTTCCTCAGCGAAGAGATTCTCTAAGTTAAATGCTTGATCCCCAAATAATTGCATCATCGTCAAGATAATGTTAGCAGCACTAGCTGTTTGCAGTGATGCTAATAGTTTTTCTTTCTGTTGGCTGTAAGTGCGCCTTCCCTCGAAAGGTTGAATGCAACAGTGGAAATCCCAACCTCCTAAATGCAGGACTGCAAACACCAAATGTTCACTTTCCCAAGTGATTTCTGAGATCAACTTTAAGTGTCCCACTGCCAGTGTTAAAGATCCCAGACGTTGCAGGTGGTAATCTAACTCGTGAACGTCGTAGCAATAAGCACGCTTTTGATAGGGATGGGAATGTCTGACAGTACAGTTATTGGCAGATCCACCATTGCGCGTTTCGCCTTTGTGATTGTTAAATAGTGAAGCGATCGCGTGATGTGCAGCAACTTGCTTAAAAGTGATCTGCGAAGTCGCCACCAGTTGCCGATAAACTTCTGCGCCGTGTTTAAAGATATCAACATTACTGGGAGCAATAGCAAGGCGTTTCAGGAAGCCTTTTTCTAACTGCACGCCTGCCACATCTCCCGCCAGTTCCAAAGCCCGGGCGGCGTAGCGCAGAATCTGCGTTCCTTCTGGGCGGGATATTTCTTCAAAAAACCAACCACAACTAGTGAACATCAGCAAAGTGTGACGTTGCATTTCCAACAGGCGCAAAGCGTCTACTTGTTCTGCATCTGTGAGTTTGTGGGTTTGATGACGACAGAGGAAGCGGTGAACATTGGCAGGAGAACGATCCAGAATTACCTTGATATACTCATCTCGTGCTAGCCAGGGATCGCAGAAAAACTGTCTGCCGTGTTCTTCGTACACTTCAACTAAGCGATCGCGCAACCAATTCAGGGCATTTCGCAACGGGCGACGCCATTGTTGATGCCACTCACCGCCACCACCGCAACCACAATCATCTTGCCATCTGTCAACACCGTGGGCACAACTCCACGCAGTAACTGGCTTTAATTCCACTTCCCAAGTGGGAGGATTGATGCTGAGATAATGGGCAAAGTTCGTGACTGTCCAACCCCGGTGGGCAAACTCTTTTGTAAAGGCAAATGCCAGAGTTTTCTCAGTTCCGCCCTTGTGGTGTCCAAAGGTTTCTCCATCTGTCGCCACAGAAATTAACTGGGCAGGACGATGATCCCCACGCACTGCCGAACCGATGCGTCCCGCCAAGTGGCTAGAACTGTAGAGGACATCGCTAAAGCCCATGTCTCGCGAGATGGGGCCATCGTAGAAAAAGATATCAATGTAGGGGCATTGGGCATTGGGCATTGGGCATTGGGCATTGGTATGTTCTGTATCCCGATCGCCATCTCTGGGAGACAAAGAAACCGTACTTAAAGGAGAAGAAGCAGTGCTGAGTGTTGGTTTGAGGTAACAGCGATAGGGACGTGTGGGATCGATCTGATTACCACCAACTTCGTGCCATTGTGGATGGGGATTATCTTTGGTAGGTAGGAGACGGCAACGCTGTGCTTGCGAAGGTGCCAAAACAATAAAGCGAATGCCTTCTTTTACCAAAGCTTCCAGAGTTGGGTAATCTACCGCAGTTTCTGCCAGCCACATACCTTCGGGATCGCGTTTAAAGCGGGATCGGAAGTCTGCTTTGCCCCAGCGAATCTGCGTATATTGATCTCGTTCGTTGGCAAGAGGCATGATGATATGGTTGTATACTTGCGCGATCGCATTGCCGTGACCATGCAAACGCTGACAAGATTTACGATCTGCCTCCAAAATTCGTTGATAAACCTCTACATCGTGGCGTTCCAGCCATGACATCAGCGTTGGGCCAATATTAAAGCTCAAATACTCATAATTATTCACGATCCCCACCACTTCGCCTCGGTCATTTAATACCCTGGCGAACGCATTTGGGCGATAGCATTCGTGGTGAATTCGCTCATTCCAATCATGAAACGGTGCTGCGCCCGGTTGGCGTTCAATCGCATCCAAATATGGATTTTCCCTTGGCGGTTGGTAAAAATGACCGTGTACCGTGACATAAACACCCGTTGCCGCGATCAAGGGATCGTGCATTTTGGTGTTTGTGGAATTTTCTGACGATGTCAAATTTGAGCCAGACGTGGCTGGCCGTTCAGCTGCAGAAGTCATGTAGTGTTATCCAAAATCAAAGATACTTGCAGTTGCGCTGAGAAATATATCCGTCTAACCTTTACAGCGGCATTTCTACAAATGTTAGCGTAAACAAAAGTAATGAGAGAGATGCAAATTCAAAATAGCTATCTGAATATTGTCGGTAATCTGCGTTATCAAGCAGCCCTATCCCCGAATTCAGGAATAAAACAGCCACTGAAAAAGCCTCTGTGAGAGGTTTTCTCATTGGCAGTGCGAAGAAATTTAATTGTCTTTTAATATATTAAACATGATTTTTGATGTAGAATGTACGGAATTTTCAAAAACAATTGCAAAGAAAAGTTGCAAAATCTCCGTAAAACTATAATTTATTTTACAAATGTTGCTGCCTGAAGGGAAACAGTAAAAACTCGGAAGCGTTAAACCATATGGTTACGATTATTCTGAAGTCTGGTTGCATAATCACGTAGTAATTGCTTTTCTCTGTGAGATTTTGGCTTAATTTAGTCCATATTCACCAGTAAAAGCAGAAGGCTATTGACCATTGTCTATTGACCGTTGACCATTAACTATTAACCATTAACTATTAACCATTGATTAATGTCAGGTAAAAACATTCTCTTTTTAGTTCTATTACTGTTTATTCCAGTTTCTGTGTTGGCTCACTTTTTAGAGTGGGTGCGAACCGTTCGCCAGAAATGAGTAGAAATACTCAGGGATTGGCGGCAAGTAGTACACAAGGAATGTAAACATTCCAATCTGTACCTTGACAACTTGTTATTCGTGTAGGTGTAGGCTGCGCGGTATCTGAATTGGAATTTATATCAGTTTTTAGCTGCCTTTTTGCATGACTAATTTGAATAAAACGAATAAAATCTAGCGCTTCAGTTAGCAACTCTGACGGTAAAGACTCGATTTCTTGAATTAACAATTCTTTGTTAGTCATTTTGCACCTACCGTAAATGCTTATTCCATTTTTTAAGCGTTTACATTCCAACTCTAATCTAAAGTTATTGCGGTACAGTTCCCTGCTGCCACAATTCTCGTAAATTGTAATTTACACTCGTCACGGCAAAATCTGGCTCTTTCTGAAAGGGACGCCGCACGTAGCGAATGGAACAATTGTTGTCAATTTCCTCTGCGGAAGGTACTTGCACCAGTGCCAAAATGAAATTTTCTGGTTTATTCAGTGCTGTGATAATTTCATTCTTCGTCACCGTCACTGTGTCTGCACCTGCAATTCGTCCTTTTACTTCGATAAATCGTAAGCCCTCACCCCCAACCCCTCTCCCAAGATGGGAGAGGGGTGTTTTTTCTCCCCTTCTCCCGTTTTGGGAGAAGG
This sequence comes from Fischerella sp., assembly GCF_013388695.1. Taxonomy (NCBI): domain Bacteria; kingdom Bacillati; phylum Cyanobacteriota; class Cyanophyceae; order Nostocales; family Hapalosiphonaceae; genus Fischerella; species Fischerella sp. The sequence goes on along the minus strand of NZ_JACAEU010000106.1, from coordinate 20,137 downwards.
GGCTGGGGGATGAGGGCTAATCTCTACATACTGCATCCGCCGCGACACCACACGCCGAAAACCATTTGGATTTGTCCGCGCATCCTGGATCGAATTTATCACCATAGCGAATTGCTTCGATCAGTAATTCTCGCAACTCTGTACCAGCGATCGCTTTCCCCAACACGTCAAATACTTTACCACCCAGCGCCTGCTGTTCTATCTCCAACTTTTTCAGCAATGCCAGATACACATCTCCTTCACGGGTTTCCTTTGCTACCAAATTCCACAGGTGACATACCTCCGTCTGTCCAATCCGGTGAATGCGTCCAAAACGCTGTTCCAGACGATTCGGGTTCCAAGGCAGGTCATAATTTACCATTAAGTGCGATCGCTGCAAGTTAATACCTTCGCCTGCTGCGTCGGTTGCGATTAATACTCAAAGCGATCGCCATCTAACAACGCCATAAATAACTGAAAATCTTCTTCTTTACCGTTATGTGGTGTTGCTGACATTAATAAAAAATGCCGTGTCAAACTTGATAATAACTTGCCAAGTTTATAACGCTTTGTCTCCTTAATTTCACCACCAAAAAACGAAGCTGACATTTTATGTGCTTCATCACAAACCACTAAATCCCAATCTGTTTGTGCTAACTTGGCTTGTAAATCTTGACTGCGGCTGAGTTTGTCCAATCGCACGATTAACAGTGGCATTTCTAGGAAAGCATTTCCTGTCCGTGCGGCTTCAATCCGGTCATTAGTGAGAATTTCAAAAGGCAAATGAAACTTTTGGTACAATTCATCTTGCCACTGTGCCGCCAAACTACCGGGACAAATTACTAAACAACGATGTAAATCCCCACGAATGAGTAATTCCCGCATCAGCAATCCTGCCATAATTGTTTTACCAGCGCCTGGATCATCTGCTAAAAGGAAGCGTAGGGGTTGACGTGTTAACATTTCTCCGTAGACAGCAGTAATTTGGTGGGGTAAAGGTTCAACTAGGGATGTGTGAACCGCTAACAGTGGGTCAAATAAATGTGCAAGGCGGATGCGGTGTGCTTCTGATACCAAACGAAACTTCGCACCATCAGCGGTAAAACTCCAGAGACCACCTTCAGCGACAATTTCTAGAGTTGTTTCTTTGTCTCGAAATACCAACTCATTTCCTAGCGTACCAGTAGCATCTTTATATGTTAATTCCACAACATTCGACCCATGCCACTGTGCATCAACAATGGTGACGAGACTATTTGGCAAAATACCTTTTACTTGCGTGCCTTTTGTCAGTTCTTCAAGTCTAACCATGTCGAAGCGTTTTCCTTTTTGGTTTGGCAGTGAAAGTACGTATCTTTTCTAAATAGCGATCGCGAACTGTAAAACAGAATACTTGTCTTATTTTATACTAAATTTTGATTCTGTCGTTAGTTAGTGAAACAACACCAGAACGATCGCGCAAACCACGCGAATCGAACCGATCACACTCGCACCCACAAAAAACTAAGCAAAAAACTATAAACTATTTTCTTTTAGGAATCACATATCTGATTCCACCTTTAGCACCAATAGCATCACCTTTGTAACGAGGGATAATATGAATACTGGCGTGCATCATATTTTGACCAGCTTCCCGGTTGATGTTCATTCCCACATTAAAACCGTCTGGCTCAAATTCTTGGCTGAGAATTTCTTGCACTTTGTTAACCATCAGCCAACAAGCTGATTGCTCTTTAAACGGTAGCTCAAAATAATTACTAACATGACGTTTTGGAACAACCAAAACATGACCTTTACTTACAGGATAACCATCAAACATAGCATATGCGGTTGCTGATTCGGTTAGTATAGTTAGGTTTTGATAGGGGTTGCAAAATATGCAATGAAGAGAGGAATTCCTCTGTAAGTTATAATGTCTATACTCGTAAATCTCGTAAGATTCATCTAAGTGAATTGATTGAAAAGGAAGTTTGACAATACATTGATATGTAGGTTTTTTGTGGATATAATGTTCTCTAAATCCTTCTCTTTTTATATCCCTTCTTACTGCATAATACGCTTTACCTCCCGGTTTTAATAAGTGTGATACTCCCATGAGAACATTCGCTTGTTCTTCAGGGAATAAAACGTTTAAAACATAAAAGCAAATGATTGTGTCAAATTTATCATGAGGATATTCCGGGAAATAATAAGGATCGTAACCTGTAATATCAAATCCTTTTTGTCGCAATAATTTAACATCATTGCCAAAGCCACAACCAAAGTCTAAGACTTTACCTTTAAGCAAATTCTTATCTAATAAAAACTGTGCAGGTACTGATAGGTAAACTCTTTCTATTGCCGTGAGATGGCTAAATTGATTTTTTTGCTTTTTCATGAAAACATAAATATTCTTGGCAGACTTAAGAGAATGTCTGAAAAGTTTACGATCGGATGCTTCATTACGCTGTCGCTCCGTACCCTGTACCGAAGGCTACGCCTATAGCATGACGTTTTTGGCTTCTCAGATATCTTCTAAAAGAGGCGATCGCTGATTGCAAGCAAGCGCTGAAGATTAATCCCAAAATACGGTGTCAAGTCGTATGCCTTTATACTAACGACGCAGCTTGGGATATTTGAGAATCACCTGCTTGACTATTTTTCTGTATGTCGTGGTGGTATCCATTTTTTCACCTCTGCTTTTTGGGAATCAATTACTTATATGGCACACCGAATAGAGAATTGGTATAAACTGTAGCTATATTCTTGAAGCCCTGTCACTCCATCTCTCTCTTGACAGGGATAGCGATCGCAATTTTTGATCCAGGTATATCTTCTGAGTTAATTAACGGGACTTAAACAAAACAGGGTATGGGGCATAGGGCAAAGATAATCGTTAAATCCCAATTCCCAATGCCCAATTCTCAATGCCCAATTCCCAGTCCCTAATCACCAGTCCCCAGTCCCTTTTACTGACAATCTTTGACGCACTAAATCAAAAAATTTTTCGTCAACTAAAAGCTGATATCCAAATTCCTGTTGAATATAATTTTGCATCATGTGCAACCAAACAGCAGCGGGCAGATTTTCCAAGAATAAGGCAAATACTCTAGCATTTTTTGCATTTTTCGGTTTGACATACCAAGCTTCAGTGACAATCCCTGCTAAACTTCCTCCTTTCGCACCAAAAGCATCTAATTCTTGTTGGTTACTAGGAAATTCCATTGCCCATTCCAAGTATTCGCGCATAATTTTTACTGCGCCTTGGGAGATTAATAAACCACTATATATTTTTTCCATGATTTGGGCATACTCTCTGGCTGTACCACTACAATTCAAGGCTTGAGCCATCGCTTTTTGCTCTGGAAAACCCAACCATTTTTTTGACTTTATGTATTTGGTTGCTTGGGAACGAAACTCTTGGTAACAGCGCCACATATCGGTCAGATGGTAAACTTCATCTGCATATTCTTGGGGTTGCATAGCTTGGTAAATTTGCAGTCTTTCACTGGCTGTATTGGCAAATTTATGGTTACTCCAGCTTAAAAATTGACCAATGATTGGCAGTGGAGCATCTTGATTTTCTATTGACAATTTCACTAGTAAGTTCTCTATATTTTTCCGTTGCAATCGCTCGATTAAGTAATCAGTTGCAGCGTTATCACTGTAACGAATCATTGCCCAGGTAATGTGTCGTAATTCAATTTGATTTGCTGTATTTATATATCCCTTTGTTCTTAATTCCTTAACAGCATTAGGATGGGCATTGCCATCAGTACCAGGAAGGTAATAAATATCAATATCATACAGATTTACTAACTCATCCGCCAACAGTATTCCCTGCTCTACTTGGCGAGCATATTCTGCTAGTACGAGAATTTTAATGGTCGAAGCAAGGGGACGTTTTTTATCAGCGTTGAAAAAAATGCCATTTGCATAATTGCCAACTTCATAGGCAACTAGCGAAACATCGTTGGAATGAGCAGCTATGTATGCAAGTAAATCTTCTGGGGTTTTTAGTCGCGATGACCATTCTTTCCCTTCTGACAGGACATTAAATATGTCTAAAATGCGAGATATAGTTTGCCATTGCCAAATAACTAAACCAGTAACTGAAAGTGGCAAAAAGCCAATTCCTAATTCCCAGTATTTTACAAAGTTCAAGCTCATAAGTCTGTCTTTTAGTAAGAGTATAAGGTGGGCAAATATAATTAATTTCACTTTTTTAAATAGTATGAATAAATCTCAAAATCGCCCCAATTATCTCATATGCAGAGTCTTTATCTTAAGAAGTACATGCGGTAGCTGCTCAATTCAGGACAAAATCCTGCAAGAAGGGCAGAGAAAGATGGGAGAGTGGGGAGTGGGGGAGTGGGAGATGGGGTGATGGGGAGTGGGTAAACTACTAACCACTAACTACTAACCACTAACAAACAACCAATGACCAATGACTAATGACTTAATGACTATTGACTAAATTCCATATCCAAAATTGTTATGATTCGGGTGCTTAATCTAAGAAAATAAAAACTACCAACAAATTTCACTGATTTATTTGCTTTAAAAACTAATATGGCTCTGAATCGTCGGTATTTCTTGTTTTTGGTGGGAGCGAGTGCTGGTGCTTTTGTGTTAGATGCTTGCGCTTCAGCAAAGAATAGTGAACAGCCTTCCTCAACAATTACTGCTGCTACCCCTAAGCCAACAACTCCAAGCAGCAGAGGAGCAATCCAACTACCAGCTTTGCCTTATGCTTTCAATGCCCTAGAACCGCATATTGATACAGCTACGATGCGGTTCCATCATGACAAACATCATGCTACCTATGTAAAAAATTTGAATACAGCATTAGACAAGTACCCACAACTTAAAAGCAGAACTGTTGAAGATTTATTGCGTAACCTCAATAGCGTACCGCAAGAGATTCGCACAACAGTACGTAACAATGGTGGTGGTCATGTAAACCACTCGATGTTTTGGAGAATTATGAAACCCAAGGGTGGCGGTGCACCAACAGGAGCGATCGCAACCGCAATCAAACAAAACTTTGGCAGCTTTGCAGAATTTAAAAAGCAGTTCAATGAAGCTGGTAGTAAGCGTTTTGGTAGCGGTTGGGTTTGGCTTGCCCGCAATCCAAATGGCAAGCTTGAGATTATGAGTACAGCAAACCAAGATACTCCCCTCATGGAAGGCAAGTATCCCATTATGGGCAATGACGTTTGGGAACATGCCTATTATCTCAAGTATCAAAACCGCCGTGCTGATTATTTGAATTCTTGGTGGAATGTAGTTAACTGGGATGAGATCAACAGGCGGTATGCAATAGCCCAAAAGGTTTAGTACCGCTACCGAGTTAAGTCAAAAGTTATAGAACCCTCCTCGGCTTTCCGTACGCCATAGGCGTACCCTACACCGTAGGGCGTAGCCCTACGGTGTAGGGTAAGTCAAAGGCCAAAAAATTTTTTCTAAGCTTTTGACCTCTTGTCATACTTATGTCCTTGGTGATTTGTTTCTACATATGACAAAGAACAAAAGACAACCCTAAAGTGGTTTTTGTGTAGGTATACCAACAGCACGGGGAAATTTAGCTGGTGTAGCTGCAACCTTCCGTAAATACAAACAGTGACGGATGCTATTACTTAAGGGAGTTGCAAATTTTTCGATTGATTCAATTACGCCACCTAGCTGCTTCACAGCATTTTCCAGTGCCTTATTTTCATCTCCTGTCCAATTACCCCGGTAAATTATGGCTAAGCCATCTTGTTTGAGTAATGGTAGAGCATATTCGGCACAAACTGAGGCTGTCGACACAGCACGGATTGTTACTACATCATAGTTTTGGCGGTGCTGGGGCTGCTGGCCTATTTCTTCAACTCTACCAGTCAATAATTTGACATTGGTGAGTTCCAGCTCAGGTAGGATTTTTTCAATAAAAGCTATTTTTTTGCGAGTAGAATCCAGTAGTGTAATAGTGCAGTTAGGTAGGGCGATCGCTACTGGAATGCCGGGAAAACCCGCACCTGTACCAATATCAATGAAAGTAGGGGAAAACTCTTCGTGGTGGGGAGATAGGGAGGTGGGGAGTTGGGAAGAGTATAGTTGTGTATTCTCCCTATCACCCAATCCCCCCATCACCCCATCCCTCAACAGGGGTGCAACTCCTCGCAGAGAATCCCAGAGATGTTTTTCCCAAAATTCCTGGGGATCGGTAATACGAGTTAAATTTAGCTTTTGGTTTCCTTCTAGGATTAATTCATACAGCCGCTGCAATTGTGCTTGCTGTTGTATACTTGGTTGCCAATTGAGAGTTTGTTGCCATACATCCGCCATTTCTGGCAATAAAGACATCATCGAGTTGTTCACAATTATTTCATCAACTTATTTTCGAGCTCGAACAAAGAAGGTTGTAGTATCTTCCCAAACTCCTTTATTTGTAGCTAGTTTCTCAATTTCTGCTTTGTAATCAATTTGTAACTGCTTTAATTGTTCCTGGGATAGTTTTGACAACAGTGGATTGCCTTTAAAATTTAAATTAATTCCCTTCCAGGATAATTCGTCATCCCTGAGACGGCGATACCATCCAGATGGCTCAATTTTGAGTTCTACTATTATAAAGTTCTACTACCTGTTGCTTGTAATCCATCACTCTTTGAATTGTCGATCTAGGCGAGTATAGTCATAATTTTGTCCGAAGTCTAAGATGATAGCCCAAACTTCGCATATGCTTGGTGTGAGTACCTAACTTCCACTTTGTGGGTTTTGGTAAAATATCTACTTCCGCATCATCCTCGTTATTGTTATGCAAACTCCAGACAGTACTACCTCTGCTCTCCAAGATGTGTCACGCAGAGAATTACGAGATTTAGTGCGAGCACAGCTGCAAAGTTTGCTGGAAGTGGGTGACTTGCGGGGAGCAAAAGCCATTCTAGTGCCCGTGCAGCCTGTGGATATTGCTGAGGCGATTGAAGGGTTGCCAGAAGCAATGCACGCCATAGCTTTTCGCTTGCTTTCTAAAGATGAGGCGATCGAGGTTTATGAATATCTAGATTATAGTGTCCAAGAACGGCTGATTGAAGAATTAAGAAGTCAGGAAGTCCTTGATATCGTTGATAAGATGTCGCCGGATGACCGAGCCAAGTTATTTGACGAATTACCAGCAAAAATTGTCAATCGTCTGTTAGAACAGCTTAGTCCAGCCGAACGGGCATTTACTGCCCAACTTTTGGGTTATGAAGCTGGTACTGCTGGGCGGATCATGACGCCAGAGTTAATATCCTTGAAAGAAAATATGACTGTGGCGGAAACTCTGGAGAGAATTCGTCGCTTAGCTAATGCTAGTGAGATGATTTACTATCTTTACGTTACGGATGCGGCTAGGCGCTTGACTGGGATTTTATCGCTGCGCGAGTTGGTGACATCTCAACCTGAACAAACGATTGGCGACATTATGACCCGCGATGTGTTGTTTGTCCACACGGATACAGATCAGGAAGAAGTTGCCAGATTAATCCAAAGATACGATTTTTTGGCTGTACCTGTGGTAGACCGAGAACAGCGTCTTGTGGGTATTGTCACTGTTGATGATATTATTGATATTCTCCAAGAGGAAACCACTGAAGATATTTACACTATGGGTGGTGGTGTCCAGACTGGTGGCGACAGCTATTTTCAGTCAGATTTACTTACAATTGCCCGCAAGCGGGTTATGTGGTTATTTGTCTTACTGATCACTAATACCATCACTGGCACAATTATTAAGTCGCAAGAGGAGATTTTGGCAAAAGTGGTGGTGCTGGCGGCGTTTATTCCTCTGTTGACTGGTACTGGTGGTAATGTTGGTGCCCAATCCTCCACAGTGGTTATTCGCGGGATGAATACTGAAGAAATTCGCTCTGTGGGAGGGCCGGCACAGGTGATTGTGAGGGAGGGTTTAGCAGGTGCTTTATTAGGATTAATGCTGGGTATTATCGCTACTGTGTGGGCTTTCTTTCTACAAAAGAATTTACAGGTGGCGATCGCAGTTGGTTGCAGTCTTGTAGCTATTTCTGTTTTGGCTTCTGTCTCTGGTTCTGCACTGCCGTTTTTATTCCGTTTACTCCGTTTAGATCCAGCTTTGATGTCAGCACCATTTATCACTACAGCAGTGGATGTGCTGGGCGTTTTAATTTACTTCTATCTAGCGCGGACAATATTAAATATATGAATTCTAAGTTACGCTTGATGCAACCACCGCCAATTGTAGATCGGTCAACTGGTTTCATTGAATGCGAGCTATGAAGTCGATCGCATGTTTGCCAACGCCCCAGTCAATACGATTCGCGTTGCCCATTCACCCTTTCGTCGCGATCGTAATATTCGATACGCAGATATGACATTTTACACTACAGATTCCGGTGCAACAGTTTTTGCAACAGGTTCTATGCAGTGGAGTTGGGGGCTAGATGACTATAACGTACCGCAATTACGACCCTCAGTTTTAAACACTGATGCTCAAGCCATAACACGTAACATTCTTACTCAGATGCTGGACAATTCAAAGAGACTGGAGACTAAGGATTATTAAAGCTCTGATTCACTTTCAGGAGCAACAATTTCGCCTTCACCCAAATTCAGTGTCATTTCCTGGTCGGTAATTAATTCACTGAGTTCTTTAACTTGCAAATTCATTTCTTCACAAGCTTTTCGTAGTTCTCGTGCAAATGTATTTAAATCATCGCCATAACCACATTGGTAAGCAGCAGTTTCTATGCCCTGCTTGGCATTTGCTCTCGCACAATCTACTAATTCCGTACCTTGCAATGGTGTTTGAGATGGCATGGTCGTAGTTAATATTTATATAAATTTATAAGTTTTCCCTGCTATATTAGCAATAATTCAATATATATTCATCTCTCTAATGAAAGGTAAGAGGTAAAAGGCAAGAATCTATCCTTTTACCTTTTTCTTTTTTTCTTAGCCGTTAACTACTACACCACCATTGGGATGTAGCACCTGACCAGACATATAAGAAGAATCATCCGATGCTAAAAATACGTAGCTTGGTGCAATTTCTTCTGGTTGTCCTGCCCGTTTCATGGGTACTTGTTCGCCGAAACTGGCAACTTTTTCTTCTGGAAAAGTTGCGGGTATTAAAGGCGTCCAAATTGGCCCGGGGGCTACAGCATTAACGCGAATTCCTTTTTCTACTAAACTTTGGGATAGAGAACGAGTAAAAGCAACAATAGCACCTTTTGTAGAAGAATAATCAAGTAGTTCGGGACTGCCTTTATAAGCAGTGACTGAACTAGTATTGATGATAGCGCTACCTTCTTTGAGGTGTTTCATTGCCGCCTTTGTCAAGAAAAACATTGAGAAAATATTAGTGCGGAAAGTTCGCTCTAGTTGTTCTTTATTAATATCTTCAATGCTTTTTTGTGGATGCTGTTCAGCAGCGTTGTTGATCAGGATATCGAGTTTGCCAAACTCATCTACTGTTTGTTGGACAGTATGCTGACAAAAGCTTTCATCACCAATATCACCAGATATAGTGACTGCACGCCGCCCTTGTGCTTCTACCAAATGTTTGGTTTCTTTGGCATCGTCGTGTTCATTTAAATAAACGATCGCCACATCTGCACCCTCTTTTGCAAATGCGATCGCCACAGCACGACCAATACCGCTATCTCCTCCAGTAATCAATGCAATTTTATTTTTTAACTTGCCACTTCCCTGATACTGGGAATCATCTGCTTTCGGTTTTGGCGTCATTTCTGACTCAATACCTGGTTGTTGTGCTTGCTGTTGTGGTGGTTGTAATGATTGTTCTTCTGGCATATATCATTCCTTTAAAAAAGTAATGGTTGTTTGTTGGTTGTTGTTTGTTGTTTGGAACAACCAACAGCCAACAACCAACAAACAACATTTTCAAAATTAAACCTTGGATCGAAAATTCAATCCAAGGTTGATTGCTAGTGCTTGCAATCTTACGCTCATCTGTGAGTTTTTTATCCGACAAATGGAGTGCTTAGTGTACTAATTACCGCTGGAGCAAAAGCACACAGATTCAATAATTTATCCTCACTCCTAAAGCACACTATTAATCTAATCAGGGAACCTCAATACATGACTCTACCGCAATCAATAATTGCTCATTTCTGCATCTAAATTAACTGTTTTGTGATTATGATTTATCATTCCCTAGATATAAAGCAACTTAAAATCTATCAATCCTTAGAAATAAATATAACCTGTAAAATTTACTTCTTCTAGGTATTACTTTGGTAATAAATTCCACACTTGTGTTTTGAAGGTGCGTAATGGATGATTGATGATGGACTCATCCAAATTAACAGTCACCTTTTTCTATTGCTGAGATATTATTTTTCATGAATCTTTCCGAACTGTTCGCCAAAGAAAATGATGTAAGAGTATGAAGGTTTAATAGAAACTCATCAATGAATAATTTGATTTTCTTTAACAAATTGTGGTCAGTGATTATTCTTTGGGATATATCTGAGATTAATAAAACCCGCTTAGGGGGCAAAGCAGGGGTAGTCTTATGCAAATTCTGAGCATTTCTAATTTAGGGCAAATTGACGAGTTTCAGCTTCTTCAGGCGAGTTTGCGCGATCGCTGGCAGAGTATTGAAGGCCCTGCTGAAGACAGCGATGTAGATATTTTAGTCGTTCCCTCCCTTAGTATTGACCAGCGAGAACTCAAAAAAGTTGAAGGCTATGAGCATTATGAAGAAAGACTGTTATTTTCCTTGATTCGCTTGTGGAATCCCCGCAACAGACTCATTTATGTCACATCTGTACCACTCCATCCCAGCATCATCGACTATTATTTACAACTGTTGCCAGGCATCCCCTTTTCTCATGCTCGCAATCGCTTGTTGCTACTTTCTACTTATGATTCTTCCCTCAAACCCCTTAGCCAAAAAATTTTAGAACGCCCCCGCTTACTCCATCGCATTCGTCAAGCCTTAAGGCTAGACAAGTCATTTATGATCTGCTATAATTCAACACCATTAGAAGCAGAATTATCTTTAAAATTAGGTGTACCACTGTACGCTGCTGACCCAGAGTTGCAGATTTGGGGGACGAAAAGTGGCAGCCGCCAAATCTTTGCAGAAAGCGGAGTACCGCATCCAGACGGCAGCGGCAAAGTTACGAGTGTTGCTGATTTGGCAGAAGTTGCTGCTGATTTGTGGGAACGCCAGCCAACATTAAAAAGAATGGTGGTAAAACTCAACGAGGGCATTTCCGGAGAAGGGAATGCACTGTTAGACTTAAGAGCGATCGCGGATTTAGCACCTCCTCATGGTTCTCACACCCAAAGGGTAGCAGCCATAAGCGATCGCTTCCCTAAGCTGCGTTTTCAAGCCAAACAAGAGACTTGGGAAAATTTTTCAGGACGGATAGCTGAATTAGGGGCAATTGTGGAGGCATTTGTAGAAGGGGAAATCAAGCGATCGCCAAGCGTGCAAGGACGCATCACACCCCTAGGCGAAGCGGAAATCCTGTCCACCCACGACCAAATTCTTGGCGGCCCGGACGGACAAGTTTATCTTGGTTGTCGATTCCCTGCCGATGAAGCCTATCGACTGCAAATACAGCAAATAGGCTTAAAAATTGGCAGAAAATTGGCAGAGAAAGGGGCATTAGAGCGATATGGAGTCGATTTTATCGCCGTTCTTCAAGAGGATGGACAGTGGGATCTGCAAGCAATTGAAATTAACCTGCGTAAAGGCGGGACTACCCATCCTTTTATGACTCTGAAATTATTAACTAACGGTCGCTATGAGCTTTCTACAGGCTTGTTTTACTCTCAACAAGGGCGTCCCAAATACTATATTGCCACCGATAACCTCCAAAAAGACCGCTATCGAGGATTGCTACCCAACGACTTAATGGATATCATTGCCCATCACAGGCTGCACTTCGACACTGGCACAGAAACAGGTACAGTATTTCATCTCATGGGTTGTCTCTCCCAGTTTGGCAAGTTGGGATTAACCAGCATTGGCGATTCTCCCCAACAGGCAGAAGATATTTATAATAAAGTCGTCAAAGTTCTGGATGAAGAGACCTACAGTAACGATAATAACTTTTCTTGTTTTTCAGAACACACTTTTCCCCTTGCTTGGGATGGATTTAGTTATTAGGAGGATTGTTAGTGGTTAGTAGTTAGTAGTTGGTTGTAAACCACTATCCACTAACCACTATCCACTAACCACTAACTATTCCTCTGTTGTGTACAATCAACTCAGCCTTTGTCTTTGAGGGGTTGTGTCTAACCAGAGTGAGATTCACTGCATAAATCCTGACTGTCTGCGTCCTTATCCCCAGCCTTGGGGAAACAAGTTCTGCAATTGCTGTGGTGCGCCGCTACGGCTGATAGATCGCTATATCCCTACAGCGCGTTTAGGTTCGGGAGGTTTCGCCCAAATTTACACAGTTTGGGATCAAAAGACGCAAACAGAAAAGGTGCTGAAGGTGCTGATCGAAGATTCACCAAAAGCACAGGAATTGTTTGCCCAGGAAGCAGTGGTTTTAAGCAGTTTGCGGCATCCAGGTGTCCCTAGAGTCGAATCAGATGGTTATTTTCAACGCATTTGGTCACATTCCCAAGGGCAGCAAATTTTGCCTTGTTTGGTAATGGAAAAAATCAACGGACTGACTTTGGAGGATATACTGTATCAGCACTATCCTCAGGGATGCCCACAAGAGGTGGTGTTAAACTGGTTAACCCAAGCTGTAGAGATTTTACAACATTTGCATCAACGCCATATTATTCACCGTGACATCAAACCTTCTAATTTGATGCTGCGTACCTCACCTAAGTCTTCTCCTTATCAAGGGAAGGAATGGAGGGGTCAACTGGTACTAATTGATTTTGGTGGGGCGAAACAATTTGATAAGGCAGTTGTTAGGTCTTTATCGCGATCTACAAAATTGTTTTCTTCTGGCTACAGTCCACCAGAACAATTGATTGGTGGGAATATTGGGCCTACAGCTGATTTTTATGCCCTCGGTCGCACAATGATTGAATTGCTGACGGGCAAGCATCCAGCAGATTTAGAAGATCCGGTGACGGAACAATTAAACTGGCGCAGGCACGTTCAAGTTAACCCGCAGCTTGCTGATTTGCTGGATGACATGATGCAGGAAGATGCGCGATCGCGTCCAGCAAACGCGAAAATCATTCAAAGACGTTTAGCCCAAATTCACAAAGCAGTACCCAACAAGATTAGACCAATTAGGAGCATAACCCAGATTGTGACATTTTTCTGGGCATTTTTCTGGGAACTAGGAAGAACTATTCAGAAAGCGGTTACTAACCTTACTCAAACTATCAGGAAAATTATTGCTCTAACATTAAGGGCGATCGCCCAAGTTTTACGAGCATGTCTAGATACAATCTGGACAATGATTTTAACCTGTATTGGTACTTGTATAGGTACATTTATTGGCTACGTTTTAGCATTCCACACAAGCTGGGGCTTAGAAACTGGCAAATTTTTGTCTAGTCAGCTAGCTGTATTGCTGGGCAACACTCAACCTGTTTTGGGGTCAGAGATGCTTTTATTTGCAGGTGCTGGCTGGGGAACTGCCTGGGGACTTGTAGCGGCAGGAGGTTATCGTCAACGACGGCGGTTTCTCGTAGCTTCCCTAATGGGGATGGCTGGCTATGGCTTCGGCTGGTTCATCTTGCAATTAATGACGCCAAAACAAGGCAGTGAAGGATTAATAGCATTTATTTTAGCTGCTGTTTCCCTACTTACCCTTGGGTTGGGACTTCGCAGCCATCACATAGTCTATGCTGTCATGGCTGCTTTTGGTACCGCGCTTCCGTTTGCCTTTTTGATGAGTATCGGACAGCAACCATCAACCGTGTTTGATAACTTCTTTAGTCTCACCAACAGTTGGCAAGGTTTATTATGGAAGATCGCTTTTTTTAGTGCGATCGGCGTCTTTATCAGTTTCTGGTTGGGGGTGAGTCATTACCTAATTGTGCCTGGGTTACGTTTTTTGGGCTGGCGTCAATAAAAGTAGGGATTAGGGAATGGGAACTAGGTGAGAATGATGAATGCTGAAAATTTCATAATTCATAATTCATAATTCATAATTTTTATTCCCTAACCCCTAACTAACTACACCGTAATTTTTTCTAACATCAATTTAGAACCCTTCAGCGGTTCTGGTATAGGGATGGGGTAATCTCCCGTAAAGCACGCAGAACAAAAGCTTTGGGAATCTTCTCGTGTTGCTGTTAACATTCCCTGCCAGCTTAGATACGCGAGGCTGTCTACTTCCAGTTGCTTAGTAATTTCTTCTACTGATCTGGTAGCAGCAATTAGTTGATCCTGGCTATCGGTATCGATGCCATAGAAGCACGGGTGAGTCACTGGCGGCGAGGAAATTCGCATATGCACTTCTAATGCACCGGCTTCACGCAAGGCTTTGACGAGTTTACGGCTAGTAGTTCCCCTCACAATCGAGTCGTCAACAATTATCACTCGTTTGCCATACAATACATCTTTGAGTGGGTTGAGCTTCATACGAATACCCGATTCTCGCATGGTTTGGGTAGGCTGAATGAATGTACGCCCAACGTAGCGGTTTTTAATCAGTCCTTCTGCGTAGGAGATACCGGAGGCTTGAGAAAAGCCGATGGCGGCGGGAACCCCAGAATCAGGAACACCAATCACAATATCAGCATCAGCAGGAGATTCTGCTGCCAATTGCTGCCCTAATCGCATCCGGTAGCTATACAAACTTTCACTATGCATGACGCTATCGGGACGGGCGAAGTAAATCATTTCAAAGATACACAACTTTCGCTGCTGCGGTTGATGCCATTGATAAGAAGCCAAACCTTTTTCTGTAATCCAGACTAATTCGCCTGGTTGCACATCCCGTAGATATTCGGCACCAATGATGTCTAAGCCACAAGTCTCAGAAGCAAGCACGTAACGCACCGGATCGCTTTCCAAAGTACCAATGACTAGGGGGCGAATGCCGTTGGGATCGCGAACACCCATGACACCAGCAGGTGTACCAATCACTAGACTAAATGCCCCAACCAGGCGATCAAAAGCTTTAATGCTACCCTCTAGCCAGTTTTTACCTGCGTTAATTTCTTCTGCGATCGCAAAAGCAATCATTTCGGAATCAGTCGTAGTTACCAAGTTGCAGTTTTTCTGCAATAACTCTTCTCGCAACTGTTTGACATTGACTAAATTTCCATTATGTGCTAATGCTAGTTTACCTAAGTGAGTATCAACAACAGCAGGCTGGGCGTTAACTTTGCGGCTAGAACCAGTGGTGGAATAACGAGTATGACCAACGCCGATGTTACCGGGTAAGTTGCTTAATATTGCTTCGTTAAAGACTTGAGATACCAATCCCATGTCTTTGTGCAGGTGTACTTGTTCACCATCAAAAGTGGCAATGCCAGCAGATTCTTGCCCCCGATGTTGGAGAGCATATAATCCAAAGTAGGTGAGTTTGGCAACATCTTCTCCTGGTGCATAGATACCGAAAACACCGCAAGCTTCTTCTGGCTTATCTGGTCGAGATTCCTGATAATTCATTGAGTTATTAGTCGGTAGAGGCTGGTCATCCGCAGTGGCGGGATGGGTGGGGATCATGCTAGCTTTGCTCCTGATGAGGGTGTCAAGTCATTAGGAATATGTAAATGAATGGTTGCCAAAATATTAATAGATGGTTAACCATCCATTAAAACAGTAGCGTAATTATTATTTTCGCGAAAGCTAATTAAGCGCAAAATGTAAAGCATCCAAAGTATGAAATTTTATTCATTCTTAGATTCTTTAGCCTTCATAGGTAGTGGTGTAAATGGCTAGACGCCTTTCGATCGCATTTGAATAGCGATCGCTCATCACTTCAATGCTAGCGTTGATTAAAATTTGATTATCAGGGGTTAAAACCCGCAAACTCGTTTCGGCATTCCCAACCTTGCCAAGTTTTTGCCACTCTTGAGAGAGATTTTCTCGGAGGTAGGATTCCCAATTTTCTTGTTGTTCTGGCACTACGGAAACTATAATTCGCGCACCACCTTCACCAAATAAAACTTCGTCCCAACGCGGTGCAGGTATCTCGCCAGCTAGATTATTTGCAGGTAATGCTAGGCTAATTTCTGCACCCAGTTTACCAGCGATGCAACACTCAGCCAGAGCAATTACCAAACCACCCTCAGCACAATCATGGGCTGAACGTACCCAACCTTGACGAATACCCTCACAGCAAACTTTCTGCACCCGTCGTTCCAAATCAAAATTCACCCGTGGCGGTTTGCCAGCCACAGTGCCGTGGATAGTAGCTAAGTATTCCGAACCACCCAAAGTTAACTGTGAAGACGATCCACCCAACAAATAAATAACATCGCCTTCTGCTTGCCAAGCTTGACCGCATATTTTACTTAAATCGGCAATCAGTCCCACCATTCCCACAACAGGAGTAGGATAAATTGGTTGGGGATTGCCTTGAGAATCAAGAGTTTCGTTGTAAAGAGAGACATTACCACCAGTGACAGGGGTTGCCATTTCTCGACAACCTTCCGCCAAACCGCGACAAGCTTCTGCTAATTGCCAGTAACCAATGGGTTTTTCTGGACTGCCAAAATTGAGGTTATCAGTTACTGCCAAAGGTTCTGCACCCACACAGCTGAGATTGCGGGCTGCTTCTGCTACTACTGCCTTTGCCCCCTCGTAAGGATCAAGATAAACATACCGAGGATTGCAATCTACTGTTGCCGCTACACCGCGTTGGGAAGAAGACGCGGAGAGTATTTCATCTGTATTCCCCGTGTCCCCGTGTCCCCGTGTCCCCTTGTCCTCTTGATTCCCCGCGTCTGTGTGTCCCCGCGTCCCCGCGTCTTCTTTTTCCGCGTCTTCCAGGGGGCGCAAACGAATAACAGCAGCATCACCACCACCAGGTAACATCACCGTGTTGTTCTGTACCTGATGATCGTACTGACGATAAACCCAACGTTTAGAAGCGATAGTGGGAGTATCCAGCAAAGTCAACAGGATATCTTGCCAAGTATGCAAGCGTCCTTGAATTTCGATGCCGGCAGCTGTACATGGGGGAAGAGAATCCGGTGTCCATTCCCAAGCTTTACGCACATATTCTGGTGGTTCCGCCAATAATTCCCGCTGATACAGGGGCGTGTTTTCTGCCAATGCTGTCGCAGGGATTTCTGCTGCAACTTTACCCCGAAACAGAATCCGCACAACTGGTTCGGCAATAACCGTACCAGCAACAACGGCATGAAGTCCCCAACGATGGAAGATGTCGATTAATTCTTGTTCGCGTCCCTTTTGGGCTACAAACAGCATTCTTTCTTGAGATTCGGAAAGCAGATATTCATAAGGAATCATTCCCGTTTCTCGTACAGGAATCTTATCTAAATCAAACTCGATCCCCACACCGCCTTTTGCTGCCATTTCTGAGGTAGAACAAGTGATCCCCGCAGCACCCATATCTTGGGCGGCGACAACTACACCTGTTTTAAATGCCTCCAGACAAGCTTCTATTAAAGATTTTTCTAAAAATGGATCGCCCACTTGGACTGCTGGGCGGTCATCTACTGACTCATCGCTAAGTTCCGCACTCGCGAAACTTGCACCTCCCATGCCATCGCGTCCAGTGGTGGAACCGACATACAGCACTGGATTGCCGATGCCAGATGCCCCAGATTTGACGATTTCTGGCGTTTCCATCAATCCCAGTGCCATCACGTTGACTAAAGGATTGCCAGAGTAGGCGGGATCAAAGTAGACTTCACCACCAACGGTGGGTACCCCAACGCAATTACCATAATGGGCAATTCCTGCAACAACACCGCTAAAAAGTCTTTGGGTTTTGACATCTTCTAAAGAACCGAAGCGGAGGGAATTTAAAACGGCAATGGGACGCGCACCCATTGTAAAGATATCCCGAAGAATGCCTCCAACTCCTGTGGCAGCTCCTTGAAAGGGTTCGACTGCGGAGGGGTGGTTGTGAGATTCGATCTTAAAAGCAAGTCGCAGTCCATCGCCTAAGTCTACAACACCAGCATTTTCACCAGGCCCGACAAGAATGCGATCGCCTGTGGTAGGAAATTGTTTTAGTAAAGGGCGAGAATTTTTGTAACAGCAATGCTCTGACCACATTACCCCAAACATTCCCAGTTCAGCTTTGTTAGGATGACGCCCTAACCGCCGGACTATTTCTTGGTATTCTTCAAGTTTCAGACCTTCAGATGCAATTTCTTCAGGGGAAAAGGGAGGTTCGGACGTGGTGGTCATGAAAGTATGCACCAAGGGGACAAAGGTATATTTTACCGATTTCTGACCCATTCCCGTAAAAGACGTAACCCAGTTGTTACACCCAATTTTTGGCACTGTTCTAGGAACTCGATTACTTTGCTAGCAGTTAAGAATGGAAAAGTGGGGCTGAATTTGCATTCTAGATATTTTTGATCTTGGAGTTGGTAAAAACCCAGTGTGCTACCATCGTATCTCCAGACTTCGGGAACGCCCAAATCTGCATAAATTTCCAATTGATTGAGGGAAATGTTGGTAATATCTTTCTCTATCGCTAAATCTGGTGGTGGATCTTGAGTAAAATCTAGTTTATTTTTGCCTCTAACTAGCGCTTCATTTTGGATGTAATAGCATGAGCCTGGCTCCTTACCTACTCTCATATCTGGACGTTTAATAGTCATAGGAATATCCTTGTGGCTATTAACGTCTAAGGTAGCCTATCGTTGCATATCATGGATTTCTATGGGTCAACAGTGATAGCGTTGCACAAACAACCAGATCAATTAATTTTCTATTTGTCATAAAAAATTCAATTCTTGGTGTCTTAGTGACTTAGTGGTTCATTCTACAGTTAAATCATTCCTTAAAGCCGTCAGCTACATTACCGTATTTTCACTGTTTCTTGAGAAAAAACTATTTCATAAAATGTTCATCAATTCAGAAAAATTTAAATACAAATCTGTGTTATACACAAATCGAGATCGGCAATCCAGTGATGAAAATCACAAATGTTCATGATTAAGATCCTATTCCTGCGATCGATAAATCGAGAGAATAAATCACAACTGAACTCTAGCCGAGTCATTAATAGGGAACACACTAATTGCCGACAGACTTCTTGCGAATGCTGTCGGCTTTTTGTTTGTGAATGGTCAGTAGTTAGTGGTTAGTGGTTAGTTGTCCACCACTATCTACTAACTACTAACCACTAACCAATAAAATTTCCCCACAGTCCGTTGGTAACTTGACAAAGATTCTGCCAAAGCCACTACTAACTGTAGGGAGTATGATGGTATTAAGAAATTACAATCAATTTCAGGTGCTATCTTGCACTCAATCCTAGTAAAGCGGAAGTTCGTGCAGAGATTACGTACTTACTTTGCATTAAGACATCGCTTGAATGATGTAGTCAAAGTAAGGAGCAGCTTCGGCTGCGTCTTCCGCATTCAGTAGATCGAGGGAGGCTTTTTTCAAACAGTTGATAGCTTCTACCATTCCAGGAACGGGAACGCCCAAGGAATTGTACATTTCTCGGACGCCAATCAAACCAATTTTTTCAATTGGTTCTTTGTCGCCAGCAAGTACGCCATAAGTAATTAGGCGCAAGTACCAGCCAAAATCACGGATACATAAAGCACGCTGACGTTCACCGTAAGCATTACCTCCTGGTGAGATAAAATCAGGACGCTTTTGCCAAAGTTGTTTGGTAGCTTCCTGAACTATCTTTTTTTCATTTTCAGTCAGGGTGTTGACAATGCGTACCCGCTGTTCGCCAGTTTGCAAAAAGTCTTTGATACTTTTGAGTTCGCCACTGCTAGGATAACGCAGTTCGTCGTCGGCTTTGAGAATAACGTTGCTTACTACAGTCATGATTTATCGAAATCACGAGATTTATTATTTGCTAGTTTAACGAGTCTTGTGGACACAAGTGAAGAGGGATGGGGAGATGGGGAGAGTGAGGGAGTGAGTATTGGGCATTGGGCATTGGGCATAGTTAACAACCACTAACTACTAACCACTAACCCTCCGGGTACTCTACGAGAAGCCGCCCTGATGGGCGTCTACGCCAGTCGCTCATGGGGGAACCCCCTTTGGAGCGCGCTGGCTCACCACTAACCACTAACCACTAACCACTAACCACTAACT
>NZ_JACAEU010000105.1:0-5913 GCF_013388695.1 Fischerella sp. | reverse complement strand
TTGGTTCTCTGACCAAAACTTAATTTCTTTGACGAGGATTGGTTTTGCTTTTGGCTTTCAAACTATTGATTTTTCTTGGTTCGGACGTCTCGCTTTTGCTTGACACTTTATCTAGGTTAGCTAACTTATTTTGGATTGTCAAGGGGATTGAGAAAAATTTTTTCTTTTTTCCCTTGCTTTTAATCCAGTAGCGATCGCCTTGTTGGAGATCAAGCAGGATTGCTTCTCTGCTTTTTAGCTTTCAACCTATTGTTTTTTATTGGTTATAAGTGCCATCGCTTTGACGCTTATTTAAGATAACAGGTCTTTTGTTAGGTTGTTTTGCCATTTTGCCGCTCTGCCTTGGGTTGCTAACCGTACTTCTTGATGCCGATTCCACTACTTTGCTCTTGTGTTTGTTGATCTCTAGTAAAGCAAGCACAAGAGATGCGATCGCACCAGACGCTATGAGTTATTTGTCAATGCAACTTAGGGTTACAACTACTAAAAGCATTTCTATAAATTTTAGTAAATTGAGAGAATTAGTCTCAAATTGAAATTTCTGTTCTCTCTCGTCAATGTTTAGAACGTCGCATTCCTGATATAGAGACTTTACGTCGAGAAATTAAGGCTTGGGAAAAACAACGTAATCAGCATAAAGCTAAAATTAATTGGCGTTTTGCTGCCAAAGATGCCAGAGCTAAATTCCAATGGTTGTAGCCTTCTTTGAGCCTGTCATAGTTTTCTTGGTTGACTACTACCGGAATAAAATTTAAAAAATTCGCAAAACTGGTTGCAAAATAAAAAAATAGGGTATAATGGCAAAGTTGCTATCCGAGGGCGGGTGGCGAAACTGGTAGACGCACCACACTCAAAATGTGGCGGGCTTACGCCCATAGGAGTTCGATTCTCCTCCTGCCCACTTAAATATGAATGAACGTAAGCGATCGCGTTGTAAAAAGTCAAGGTCAAAAGTAAACCAGAGAGTTTCTCTCTTCGTGTCTTGGTGGTTCAAAAACATTGTTTTTATCACAAATGCACACAAATTCCAAGCAAAATGCTGTTATTTAACTTACATCTTAAACAGGGATAACCCACTCAACTAACCTTTTTCAAACTATCCTGGCATAAAGCATACAGCATCTGAATAGGACGATTTGAAAATAAACAAATACCATCTACCGAAGTCGATGCTATTCTCTTCTCTAGTCCTTCATTCCTATTCTTGGCTGGGCATTTATGAGTAATCAACAATTTGAATTAATAGTAGGTTGGTTGTATCCGACACTGATGAGTACTTATGGAGACCGTGGTAATGTCATCGTTCTAGAACGTCGTTGTCAGTGGCGGAGATACTATGTTAAGGTACTGCCCCTAGATCAAAACGCTACAGCAGATGATATTAAATCAGTAGATTTAATAGTCGGAGGTGGTGCACAAGACCGTCAGCAAGAAATTGTTATGCGTGATTTGCAAGGTGCAAAAGCCGAAGCAATGCGCGAAAAAATAGAAAATGGTACACCTGGAGTGTTTACCTGTGGTTCACCACAACTTTTGGGACACTATTATGAACCAGGAGTTGGGCAGCGCATTCAAGGTTTGGGCATATTAGATATGGTATCAGTGCATCCAGGGGAAAATGTTCGGCGCTGTATTGGTAACTTGGTTGTAGAAGTCACAGCTACTCGTCTGGTGCAGGATCTCAAAGAGATGCTTAATGGTGCTACACCTTATTTAATTGGATTTGAAAATCACGGCGGACGTACAAAGCTAGGAAAAGTAGAAGCACTGGGACGCGTGGTGTATGGTCTGGGCAATAATGGTGAAGATGGCACGGAAGGAGCATTTTATCAAAATGCCATTGCTACCTATTCCCACGGTCCCCTATTACCAAAAAATCCTTTCGTTGCAGATTGGTTAATTCAAACAGCGTTACGGTTAAAGTATCAACAGCCGATTACGCTGTCACCTATAAATGAGACTTTGGCAATGCAAGCACGGGAAGTAATGTTGAAGCGCTTGAAAGTTAATCTTCCAACACCTGCTGCGGCTAAAGTTTAAACTCAACTTCCCCCGTGCAAATGTACTAAACAGCCCTTAAACCCTTGCCCCGGAATCGATTTGGCGTTTAACGCAAATATTAGTGTACCCATGTAAGCCCTGGAACTATTGGTACAATTAGGGTAAGCTAAAAATTGGGGGCCAACGCCTCAAGTTCACAACGCATACGCCCCTTTGACAATTGTACCCAGTAACAGCGATTCAAAAAACGTTGAAAGTCGCTCAGGTCAATAGCTAAACTTTTATTGGGGGGAAGTTCAGTTTAAATATTGATTACTAGACGGGCAAAATGCCCGCCTCACAAAATTTGAGAAAAATTGCATATCAAGTGTGGTCAAGAATTAAAAGCGATCGCCTACAGAGAGTCTTGCCACTAATAAAACCCAACGTCAAGCATAACCAAAATATTTGTAACTTTTAATTTACTTCTCTATTTACTTGGAGAAGAGATTTCCAATCTTTAATTGCCTCCTCTGGCCACAGCCAATTATTAGCCAATTGATCCATTTGAAAATTAACTGGATCGTCTTTTATTACCATTTGCCGCAACTTAATTGCTTCATTTAAATATTGCTCTCGTTTAGCATTTGGTTGATGATGTGAAGATTTATATAGCCCGATCGCTAAGCCCGCATAAGCTGTTAAAGTATCTTGGGTTACTTCCTTGGGTTTCGGTAATCCTGCGGAATTGGCAGATAGATTATGCTGTCTGACCGCTGAATTCAAAGCCTTGAACCAAGAATCGTTAGCGCGATTGAGATTACCTTCTACATAATAAGCAAAACCTAAAGCATTAGAATATAAAAGCGAATCTGGTTTGGCTTTTGCGGCATTTTCCCAGTAACGACGAGCATCATCGATGCTAAATGTTTTGTCTCCTGTTTGGACAGCTTGCCACGCTAACCGCCCTCTCAAAAAGTTTACAAGCGGATCGCTCAAATGCTGCTGGAGAACAAAATCCAGGGCCACCTTAGCATTAGGAAGAGCATTACGATTCAGAAGTTCTTCTACTGCTAACAGCCCATTTTGCAAGTCACCACTGCTCAATTTTTCGCTAGCGTAGGCAGTGATAATTCCGGTTGCATCGGTTTTTAGATTGATTTGTGGAGTGTTTTGCCCGGGTGGAGACTCGGTAGAAACTACTGGTATATCAGATCGTCTTGACACTCTTTGATTTTGCCACCACCAATTCAAACCGACAACCACTGCGATCGCGCTAACTCCGACAACACCAACTTTAGACCAAAACTGGCGTCTAGCGCGTCGTTTGGAAGCAGCTTTTCGAGATAGAGTAATTTCAGTTGATGAAGGTAAAGTACTTTGCCAGTCTATGCCAAAACTATCATCAACGGCTAGTTCATCTTGTGCTGGCCCAATTTGCTTGCTCTCTGCATCTGGTGGAAATTGACTCCACAGCGAAACCATATCTTCTGTATTGTGAAGATTATCCTCTCTATCTTGATTTACTAGTTCCGCAGTCATTGAAGTTTGCTCGTTGGGAACTTTTGGGCTACCTAGCTGGCTAAACAGATCCGAAACGAATGCAGAATCTTCTGCATAGCTTGGGTCATCGTACTCTATTTCATCTACTAAATCGCCCCAAGTATCTTCACCCAACCAGTCTGACTCAGAAGAAACCTGCGTCATACCCGAAGCCATCATATCGTCGATGGGTAAAGGCATGTTGGTATCATCTGCCGTCGCTGGATATCTTGCTGGTGTTGTAGTTAAAGTTGAATTATACTCGCTGTATGGCTGTGTACTTTCGGGTAGATAAACTCCTGGGTTGAGAAAACCGTCAAACTCGGGGTGTAGATATAATATTGGTAGCGCCCAGTACATCTGGTGCGAACCATAGGTAGTAATTAATCCCTGGCGTACCCGACTAACACACATATCCACAGGGTATCCCTGGGAAAGGTTGTGGTAAAAAAATTGTGTCAGTGTGAGTGCGACTTGATCGGGAATGCGTTCTGACATAGCCAAAACGCTTCTGATGCCCCGCTTCACCAAGCTTTCTGTTAAGTTACGTTCGCCCGTCTCCTCATTTTCGTCGGAGGTTGCTGCGTATGCTCCCAAGCAGGAGTTAAACACAGCCATTTGGATATTATTATTGACAAGCAAGCCTGCTAAATCGTCACCAGTCAGGGTTTCGGTCAAACCGGTTCTGCTACTGACCAGATAAATTTCGCCGCCATTCGGCCCGACATTACTATGACCAGAGTAGTGGAGAACGTGATATCTTCCCTGTTCTAGGGCTTGCGTTAATTCCTCCCGTCCTGGTTGTTCTAGTACGGAGAGTTCAATTCCAGTACCGTGTGGTGACTGAATGTTTAGCAAATCTCGCAGTTTTTCAGCTTCTTCTGCAAGTAGATGCAGACGAACTTGATCGGTGGGGGAAGCGATCACCATCAACACTTTAATCCCATCTTCTTCCAACGGCATCGACATTGCTGATGGTAGACGAGATGTCCCCCCAATTCCACTTTGGTAGCGAGAAAAAGCAATATAAGGTCCTGTCGCAACTGGGCGATCGCCAGCGTGCATTACTTCCCAAGGTAAACGTGCCAACCTGGTATCTTTCAATCCCAAACGCAGGCGTAGTACCTGTTGGCGATTTTGAGCAATACCTTGGGCAGTCATCCAACTATCTCTGAGAGTGCCTTGAAACAGCGCGTTATAAAATTGCTGACCTAAAGCTACCAAGTTCACAGAGTTTCGCGCGATCGCATCCCCCTGCAACACTAACTTCAACGGGTCATTCATTAAATGTCCAGCAGCCGTCAACCAATCAGCTACGGGCCAAGTCACCAGTTCTTCTGCCAATGGCACCCCAGGCGCGACTTGTTCCGTCCGCACCAAGTAGTCATTTTGCCCTACTGGGGTTACGGAAATGTGAAATTCCTGGGTCACAATTTCTCCTGTTTCCTATATCCGGTTTGAAACGCGAAAGTTTCAAGTCGATGTTTCGCTTCTTCTGATACATTTAGATGCATCTTGCAACTCAGATGTTTCTGATTTGAGCTGTTTTGCCGCCAAGCGACATCTACCACTTTAATCCGGATTATCTTGGCTTTTCTAGAACATTCTTATTGGTAAATGCACCTTGATATTCAGATCCCTGGCTTGGCTAGTATCCACTGGGGGTTTTTTCTATTTTTACCAAAAAAATAGCTCCTATTCACCAAAATTTCTCCTGAGAATAATGATTACACTCAGAAGACTTAATTTGGTAGATGTACCCTGATAAATTACTTCCCTTGTTGGCTGCTAACCACTAGGTTTTTTTATTTTGATTACTTTGATCGTAACTGCTTGATTAAAGGGGACTGAGAACTAGGAACTGGTGACTAAGGATTAGGGACTGGGGAATAGAGATTAGGAACCAAGTACCCAATCCCCAATACCCAATACCCAGTACCCAATACCCAGTACCCAATACCCAACAGCCAGCACCGAAATGGCGAAAACTGAAGCTTCCTACTACATTGCAGAACTCTACTGTTCAGTGCAGTTGCTGCATGTCTATGGGCTATTTCCCCTAGAGTGGGAAAATACTTCTCATCGCGACTTTTGGAAAAGTCTATCCGGCATGTGCTGGTTTATTCTAAAACACAGGACTGGTAGATGTAATCAGATAACTTACTCCCCTTGTTGATGATTTGCTGCTGAGGGATTTTTTTATTATTTTCATAATTTATCCCCATTCTCGCAAATTTATCCGGAACATACTGATTTATATTGAAACATGGAAATGGTAGATGCACCCTGATAACAGACTCCCCTTAATAGCTGCCGGCTACGAGGGGATTTTTTTGTACAGAAACAAACATCCAAAATCTTTTTGCAAATTTATCCGGAACATACTGATTT
>NZ_JACAEU010000104.1:0-9754 GCF_013388695.1 Fischerella sp. | reverse complement strand
CCACGGCGCTCTATGTGCGGACGCAGGTTCCGCACATAGAGCGCCTCCCCAAGACCGCGCTGGCTCACCACTAACCACTAAATACTAACGATGAAATTAACTATTCCCGAACTTTCTTTGGTCGTCCTTATCGGTGCTTCCGGTGCTGGGAAATCAACTTTTGCGGGCAAACACTTTCATCCGTTTGAGGTGCTGTCTTCAGATTTTTGTCGGGGATTAGTATCTGATGATGAAAATAGCCAGTCCGCGACCAAAGATGCCTTTGATGTGCTGCACTTCATTACTGCTAAACGCTTAGCAGCTGGGAAACTGACTGTTATCGATGCCACGAACCTTTTGCCAGAAGACCGCAAAATATTCGTTCAGTTAGCGCGACAGTACCATTTTTTCCCCGTAGCGATCGCTCTCAATTTACCAGAAGAACAATGTCACGAACGCAACCAACAACGCCCAGATCGTCAGTTTGGCCCCCATGTGGTGCGGCGTCACACCCAGTTTTTGCGGCGTTCCCTGCGGGGATTGGAAAGAGAAGGCTTTCGGTATGTCTACATTCTCAACTCTGTCGCAGAAATTGACGCCGCAGAAATTGAGCGTCAACCCCTCTGGAACAACCGCAAATACGAACACGGTCCCTTTGATATCATTGGCGACATTCACGGCTGTTGCGACGAACTCGAAGCTTTACTGCAAAAATTAGGATACGTCAAAGACACAGGGGCAAGGGGCATCGGGCAAGGGGCAAAAGAAGTTTCCAATTCCCAATGCCCAATTCCCAATGCCCAATTCCCAATGCCCACTCCCTCCCTCTGGGATGCTCCCACTTATTACCATCCCCAGGGACGCAAGGCCGTTTTTCTCGGTGATTTGGTAGACCGAGGACCGCGTATCCTCGATACGGTCAAAGTGGTGCGAAACATGGTCGCAGCGGGAACAGCTATTTGCGTTCCTGGTAATCACGAAAACAAGCTGTTGCGAAAATTACGGGGTAAAAATGTCAAGGTGAATCATGGCTTAGAGCAAACTTTAGCAGAAATTGAAGCTTTGCCAGAAGAGCTACGCGAACATTTCACCAAACAATTGAAAGGATTTCTGGATACTTTGGTGAGTCACTACGTCCTTGATGATGGCCGGCTAGTAGTTGCCCACGCTGGCATGAAGCAGGAGTATCAGGGACGAGGTTCGGCTCAAGTCCGGGAGTTTGCCTTATATGGCGAAACTACGGGCGAAATTGATGAATTTGGTTTACCCATCCGTTACAACTGGGCGGCAGAGTATCGAGGTGAGGCGATGGTTGTCTACGGACACACGCCTGTACCGACTGCTGAATGGCTCAATAACACGATTAATATTGATACAGGTTGCGTATTTGGAGGCAAACTTACTGCCCTGCGCTATCCAGAAAAGGAACTGGTAAGCGTTCCTGCTGCCCGTATTTACAGCCAACCGGTGAAACCGATTGGGGGAGTAGATAAGGACACGGCTGTACAAACGGTAATGACAGCCCAGCAGCAACTAGATGACGTACTGCACATTGACGACGTACTGGGAAAGCGGATCGTTAATACCCGCCTAGTACCAAATATCAAAATTCGAGAAGAAAATGCGATCGCAGCTTTAGAAGTGATGAGCCGTTTTGCTGCCAACCCTAAATGGCTAATCTATCTGCCGCCCACTATGTCTCCAGTGGAAACATCCCAAGAACCAGGATATCTAGAACATCCCCAACAAGCTTTTGCTTACTACCACAACCAGGGAATTACAGAAGTAGTGTGCGAAGAAAAGCACATGGGTTCGCGGGCTGTGGTGATTGTTTGCCGGGATGAAACAGCAGCCAGAAAGCGTTTTGGCGTTGTGAATGAAGGTATTGGTATCTGCTACACCCGTACTGGCAGAAGATTTTTTGATAACCCAGCCCTAGAAGCAGAACTGCTGGCACGGTTAAATAGCGCCCTTTCTGGTAGTGGTTTTTGGGATAAATTTAACACCGAATGGGTTTGTCTGGACTGCGAACTGATGCCTTGGTCTGCCAAAGCTCAAGGGCTGTTGCGAGAACAATATGCACCCGTTGGCGTAGCCTCAAGCTTTGCCCTCAGCAATGCTGTAACATTACTGGAGAAGGCAGACCGACGTGGCGTTGATGTCAGTACCCAACTGGGCAATTATCAACAACGAGCTGAAATGGCAAAGCAATATGTTACTGCTTACCGCCGCTACTGCTGGCCAGTTAATGATATTTCTGACTATAAGCTTGCGCCTTTCCATATCTTGGCAACAGAAAAAGCCGTACACACTGACAAAAACCATTACTGGCATATGGAGGAAGTAGCAAAAATTGCTCTACACGATCCAGACCTCCTAGTAGCGACGGCATACAAAGTCATAGATTTAGCAGATCCTAGCAATCAAAAAGAGGCAGTGCGATGGTGGCAAGAACTAACCGCGATGGGAGGTGAAGGCATGGTAGTTAAACCGATGGAATTCATCGTCAAAGGTAGCCGGGGAATTCTACAACCTGCGGTGAAGTGTCGCGGACGAGAATATTTGCGAATTATCTACGGATTAGAGTACTCAGTACCTGAGAACCTGGAACGTCTGTGCCGAAGGGGATTATCACTCAAGCGTTCTTTGGCAATGCGGGAGTTTGCTTTAGGTATTGAAGCGCTAGAATGTTTTGTCGCTAATGCACCTTTGCGCCGCGTGCATGAATGCGTTTTTGGGATTTTGGCACTAGAGAGTGAACCTGTAGATCCAAGGTTGTAAGTAATATCAATTCTCCAAAAGACGGCTACAGATGATGATGCACCGGACGCGGAGATCGATCGTTGCGAGGTTATAGAGAATTGGTATTAGTACAACATTGCATAAGTTTGCGCGCGGAATTTCTGTACCAAGACTCTGCGCCCCTTTGCGTTTTCCTTTGCTAGAGGCGTGCGTTTCAAATCGCTACTCTTTTACGCAATAGCGATCGCTACATTCGGAATCCTGCTGATAGTCGGACACAAATTGGGCTAGCAAAGTGCCATTCAGTTAGGCCCCATCATCTGCATAGGTGTAATCATTGGTGTCATATCCACGGTAGTATTGGTACTGTTACGGTTTTGTGTGCTTGGAGTCGGGAAGAGAGTGGAAGCAACTAAGGCCACTAGTGCCATGAAGATAAAGCTTCCTAGCAGGCTAATAACGGCAGTGTAGTTTTCCCGAGAAGCTTTACCCTCTTGTTGGTAGCGACTCTCGTCAACTGTATCGAGTAAGTCACCATCAAGACAGTAGCCTGCTTTTAGATCTTCAACTTCGTCATTAACAGTGGGCAGATCAACTGACGCACCTTGCTTGAGAACAAGCTTGTTGAGTTTAGCTGAGACGTTAGCTTGATGAATGGTGAGTATCATTGTTGCTCCTCAATTAGTTGATTTCCCTTCTTGAAATCACTGTTGAATTTGCCGATTCCACAAATTTTGCTGATTTCATGAATAAAAACATAAGACCACTTGGAACTAAGTGGCATCAACCTTAGAACTGGATGATCCTAAGCACTCTCCAAATCAGTGTTTGGTTATATCGCTTTTCATCAGCATAACGGTAATAATCGTCGTCGTTCTTTTGTTTTAAGTATTTCCCTAATAACTTTTCATTATCAAGGGCGGATCATTTCGTGGAATGGATCTAGAACACCGATTCAGTATTCAACCTAAAGGCTAAAAAACCACGTTTGTTCGTAGAGACGCGAAATTACCCTGCCCGAAAAAATAATTTAACATGGTATTAATACGTAAATAATTTCAGTTTTCATGCTTGCTGCGATCGCTCCATAATGAAATTAAGAAATATTAAGCAGCATGACCGTAATCAGGATGAGCAAAACTGCCCTGAATTTAATCGCAATTTCTGTCTTTGTGATGACCCTTTCCAGCCTACTGGGGCCATTGTTTAACTTATCGCCCACTGTACCTGCACTTGCCACCTTCACAATTTTGGGAATAGCGACATTAGACGCTTTCAGCTTGCAAGGCAAAGGTGGAAACATACTTTTAGATTGGATAGCAGGATTTTCTCCCGAACACAGAGAACGCATTATCCATCACGAAGCCGGACACTTCCTTGTCGCCTATTTGTTAGGCATTCCTGTTGTCGGCTACACTCTCAGTGCTTGGGAAGCTTGGAGACAAAAGCAACCAGGACAAGGTGGCGTGAGTTTTGATGATGAGGAGTTAGCATCCCAACTAGAAAAGGGTACTCTCAGCGCCCAAATGCTAGATCGCTACTGCACTGTTTGGATGGCGGGTATTACTGCTGAAACTTTAGTGTATAAAAATGCCGAAGGTGGGGCAGATGATCAAACTAAACTAGCAGGGGTTTTGAAAAGTTTGGGTTTTTCTGCGTTTGCTTGCGATCAAAAACAGCGATTTTGCGCCTTGCAAGCCAAAACCCTCTTGCAAGAAAATTGGTCGGTGTATCAAGCTTTAGTAGATGCCATGCGACAACGCGCTACAGTAGCAGAATGCATAAAAATGATGAATGAAAAATTATGAATTATGAAATTCTTCACAATGCACAATTCATCATCATGAAGAAGCAACTCGAAGATGGGAGGTAGACTGGGAAAAGTAGTTCTCGCAGCCCATAACACGGTTACGTCCAGCAGCTTTAGCTTGCAAAAGATTTTGATCGGCACGATGCAGCAGGCTAATTCCATTAGCATCATCTTCTGTTCGCAGACAAGCTGTTCCGAGACTAATGGTGACGTTGATAGACAGTTGACTGTTGATTGTAAATGCTTGTTCGCCGACTAGGCGATTAAGCCGACGCGCGACAACAAATGCTTCGTCGCAAGTTGTATTGCCCAAAAGGATCACGAATTCCTCTCCACCATAGCGGAAAGGAGTATCTTGATAACGCAGATTGTGCCGCAGCCGATTTGATAGTAACTGCAAGAGGCGATCGCCTACTAAATGTCCGTAAGAATCGTTAACTTTTTTAAAATAATCAACATCTAAAATAATTAAACTTAGGGGAGTGCCATTGGTACGGGCTTTTTGAATTTGCCTAGGCAAGTCCCACTCTAGCGCCCGGCGATTACTCAACTCTGTCAGTGAATCAGCCAAAGCGATCGCTGACAATAAATCATTTGTCCGGATCAGATCGCGATATTTCTGCGCTTTTCGCAAGCCTACTGTCAATTGCGCTAATAGTAAGCGCTGGCTAGCAGTTAACTCAGCTGAGGTAAAATCTGTTTTTTCCTCCTGTAGAGACGTTGCATGCAACGTCTCATGCCAAATATAAGCATCAGCCCCTTGCCTGAGTGCGATGGAAGTCATTTCCAATTCCCACTCCCAGCCATACTTACTTTTATCAACAAGCAGTTGGGGACGATCCTCCAAAAGAATACAGTATATCCAAGATAATTTTGTCTGCTCTTTCAGCCAACAGCAGAGTTCCATACTGTCATCCAGGCTAGCCTGCACAATTAAAATATCGGGCGGTGTGATTTGAATACGAGATACCGCCTGACTAAGATTAGTAATAACTTCTACACTAAAAGCGGTTGTATCACGGATCTGATCTGGAAGTGTGGCAAGAAAGTTATCACTTCCAAAGACCAGAATGGAAATCTTCATTGCTTTGCTTTTTGCCCTATTTCAAATTTAAGGGAATAACTCAGGTAAAACCTGTTAAGGCTTACTTTAGATACTATATATACCTGCTTTTTTAGCGAGGGGTATAACCCCATATTTTATTGTCTTACTGACCGATCCACAAGCAATTTTCAATTTTTATCTCCTCATCATACTTAGTTGACTACACTGGTTAGAGTTGAAATTTATGATACCTAATTTCTGCCCTGATATCCTTGATTTAAAACAGTAGAAATACTGAATAATCTTTGGAAGTATAAAAGTATGACTGTAATTTCCAGGAGCCATTGCTCTAAAATTTTTTGACGATAAAATATTTACACTAAATCTTCAATTCACTAGTCAATTTTATCCTCTCAGTAAAAGTTCCAGGTATTATTGTACTGACATCAAAAGCATTGATAATATTTTTATTTTATCCGTAAAAGCATTTACGCACTTATATTTGAAAAAATCTGTATAACAATTACTTCAGTGTTTCTTACCATTTCCAACTCGTCAGTATTGACAAAGCTAAGTCTAATAACTTGCTTTAAAATACTTAGTGCCTTGGTGTCTTGGTGGTTCAAGATTTTTTAACTACCAAGACACCAAGACACGAAGAGAAAAAAGGTTTTTATCCGTTTTGGTGTATGCAATTCCTCTTGAGTGGCGAAAGTCAGTAGGGAATTTTATTGTGTATCCTACTGTGAAATTGCGATCGCCCATTCAATGGTTATTGATAGCCTTCAATACTGTAACCAGCTGCAACAATTGCTTGTTTAATAGATTCTTCTGAAGCTGCGGACTCTACAGTTACAGTTTTAGCTTTTAAATCTACTTCAACTTTGGCATCAGGTTCCATTGTGTGGATAGATTCCGTAATTGTTTCAGCACAGCCTTCACAAGCTATATTTGGAACTTTTAATTTCAGCGCCATAAGTAACCTCAGTACGTAAAATTACCATGAATTATAAAGATTTATCTTATTGAACCAAGTTAAATCGCTCATCCTACTACAGTTAGGAAATTGTGCCACTATAGAAAGTTGCACATATCATCACTTCTGGTATATGGTTTTCGGCTGGCAGCAAACTCAAACAAAATGCAAAAATAAATTCAGATGAGGATCGCTTATGCAATTACACTGAGCAAGTGAATCCTTCTTCAGAAGTATTACCTATCCCCTAGTCCTTTGTAGAAACCCATGTCTTTTCATCCCCAGTACCTCAGCGGTAACGAAATACGCACCCTATTCCTTGACTTCTATGCCCAACGGGGACACCAAATTCTCCCAAGTGCCTCCCTCGTGCCAGAAGATCCGACAGTGCTGCTGACGATCGCGGGGATGGTACCATTTAAACCCATCTTTTTGGGACAGCGCACATCAGAATTCAAACGCGCCACTACCTCCCAAAAATGCATCCGCACCAACGACATCGAAAATGTCGGACGCACGAAACGGCATCATACGTTCTTTGAAATGCTGGGTAACTTTAGCTTTGGCGACTATTTCAAAGAACAAGCGATCGCTTGGGGTTGGGAAATCTCCACAACTGTATTTAACTTACCCCCTGAACGCCTTGTTGTCAGCGTTTACGAAGAAGATGACGAAGCTTACGCTATTTGGCGGGATAAAATTGGCGTCCCAGAAAAGCGCATCAAGCGCATGGATGCAAATGATAACTTTTGGGCTATGGGTGTTACTGGCCCGTGCGGCCCTTGTTCTGAAATCTACTACGATTTTCATCCAGAAAGGGGCGACGACAATATAGATTTAGAAGATGATACTCGGTTTATCGAGTTCTACAACCTCGTCTTCATGCAATACAACCGCGATGCAGAAGGCAAGTTAACACCCCTTGCTAACAAGAACATCGATACCGGCATGGGTTTGGAGAGAATGGCGCAGATCCTCCAAGGTGTTCCCAATAACTACGAAACTGATTTAATTTTCCCGATTATTAAAAAAGCAGCAGAAATTGCTGGTATTGACTACACCCAGAGTGACGAAAAAACCAAAGTCTCTCTGAAAGTTATTGGCGATCACGTTCGTGCTGTCGTCCATATGATTGCTGATGAAATCCGCGCCTCCAACGTCGGACGGGGTTATGTGTTGCGACGCTTAATTAGGCGGGTGGTGCGTCACGGACGTTTAATTGGCATTTACCGTAGAGACGTTGCATGCAACGTCTTTACACCGCAAGTTGCTGAGGTTGCTATCTCACTTGCTGAAGATGCTTATCCCAACCTCCGCCAGCGGGAAAATTCCATCAAAGCAGAGTTGCAACGAGAAGAATCTCGCTTCCTCCAAACTTTGGAAAGAGGCGAAAAACTGCTTGAGGAAATTATTGCTAAGGTGAAGCGACAAGGCGAAACCGAAATTAGCGGTGAAGATGCGTTTACCTTGTTCGACACCTACGGATTCCCCTTAGAACTAACTCAAGAAATTGCTGAGGAAAATAACCTCACAGTTGATGTTAGTGGTTTCGATGCTGAGATGGAAAAGCAAAGACAACGCGCCAGAGAAGCACACGCAACCATCGACTTAACAGTGCAAGGTTCTCTCGACAAGCTAGCAGAACACATTCACGCCACGGAATTCTTAGGCTACACCCAATCGGCGGCGACTGGGAAAGTTGAAGTGTTACTAGTAGATGGTGTTTGCGAAGAAGAAGCGGAAGCAGGAACTGATGTACAAATAGTTCTCGACAAAACGCCATTCTATGCGGAATCTGGAGGACAAATTGGCGACAAAGGTTATATCACGGGCGTTGGTGTCGTCGTCACGATTAACGATGTCAAGAAAGAATCAGATTTCTATGTCCACTTCGGACACATTGAACGCGGTACGCTGCGGGTAGGCGATACCGTCAGCGCCCAAATCGATCGCGCTTGTCGGCGTCGTCTCCAAGCTAACCACACCGCAACTCACCTGCTACAAGCGGCGTTAAAGAAAATTGTTGATGATTCGATATCGCAGGCGGGTTCTTTGGTGGCGTTTGATCGGTTGCGCTTTGACTTCAACTGTCCGCGTCCTCTCACGCAAGAAGAGATACAACAAATTGAAGAACAGGTGAACACTTGGATTGCGGAAGCGCACTCAGCGAAAGTGGCAATTATGCCCTTAGCTGAAGCAAAAGCCAAAGGTGCGATCGCCATGTTCGGAGAAAAGTACGGCGAACAAGTGCGCGTGATTGATTTCCCTAGCGTGTCGATGGAACTGTGCGGCGGTACTCACGTTAGCAACACAGCTGAAATAGGTGTGTTCAAAATTATCTCTGAAAGTGGGGTAGCTTCTGGGGTGCGGCGGATTGAAGCGGTTTCCGGCCCGGCGATACTAGATTACTTAAATGTTAGGGATACAGTAGTCAAAGATTTGAGTGACAGATTCAAAGTCAAACCTGAAGAACTACCAGACAGAATTACCATTCTGCAAAACGAACTCAGAACTACCCAGAAGGAACTAGAAAATCTCAAGTCACAGCTAGCAATAGCCAAATCTGATAGCCTGCTGCAAACAGTCGAAACTGTCGGCGATTATAAGATTCTCGTCGCCCAGTTGGAAGACGTTGATGCACAATCTTTGCAAACCGCAGCGGAACGTTTGCTGCAAAAACTTGGCAGTGGTGCGGCGGTAGTGCTGGGTTCGGTTCCTGAACCTGGGAAAGTTAGTTTAGTTGCAGCTTTTTCGCCCCAAGTGAATAAGAAGGGACTGCAAGCTGGAAAATTTATTGGTGCGATCGCCAAAATTTGCGGCGGTGGCGGCGGTGGACGCCCCAACTTGGCACAAGCAGGCGGACGCGATGCGAGTAAGTTGCCAGAGGCGTTGGAGAAAGCGCGGAGTGAGTTAAAGTCCGGTTTGGGTTAATTGTTTTTGTAAGGCGGGCAATCTACCCGCCTGGAAAATTAATTTATAACTCGATCTGCCACTATTTTGAGGTGAGATTGAAGTTGTGATTGCATGGGTGAGCTTTGTGTGCGATCGCATATACTAACTATGCATATTGCCACAATATAATACAATACAGTTCAGTTAAGGATTGTCCATAGTAATTACGTGTGTGTAGAGACGTTGCAATGCAACGTCTTTACAAATTTTATCGTTAGTCAAATTATCTTATACCGATTCAAAAAATGTT